>CACXRO010000029.1 GCA_902770045.1 uncultured bacterium | reverse complement strand
TGCACCTCGAGCGCGGACGCCTCCGCGAGCATCGCGCGCCGCGCCGCCGCATCCTCGGCGGTGAGGACGCCGCGCGGACGCCCCAGCAGCACCCCGGCAGACTCGCGCCGCTGCGCCTCGCGGCGCTCGCGGTCCACCTCGGCGCGGCGGTCGCCGGCCTCGCCCTCCTGGTCTATCCTCTCGTCAGTCACCGGACCCCTCCTCCGGATTCGGATAGACCGGGTTCGAAGATTCCGGTATCTCCATCCAGCTCGCGGTGTAGGGATCGCCAGCGCCCTTGGGAAGGCCCATCTTCGCCACCACCTCGCTGTCCTTCTTGCGCCTCAGGCGCATGTCCCAGTTGAACGAGCCGCCGTTGGCGGTCAAACCTTCGTCGCGGCAGACAAGCGCGCCGTTGATCTGGAAGTTCGCGCCGAGCTTGCCGAAGACGCCGTGGTTGTTGTACATCACCGCGTCGATGCGCGAGACGGTGCCCTTCAGGCTGTTGATGACAGCGTTGTCAACGATCGTCTCGTAGTAGTGGCGGTCGTAGGAGGTGGCGACGTTGGCGACCTTGCGGGACCGCCTGGTGCCGTACTGGTCGTAGTAATATTCCGTCTGCGACGTCGAACGCACCTTGCCGAACTTCCCGGATGACGCCTGGTAGCCGCCGGGGGCGGTCGACGAGAGCTCGGAGGAAAGCGAGTTGATCTGCTCGACCGCGGTATAGTCGCCGTTGAAGGTGTTGCTCGTAGTGGTCCTGCCGTAGACTGTCTTGGTGGTCGAGAAGGAGGTCGAGGGATACCCGATCGACGAGTCGTTCGCGTCGCAGGCGTAGGCGATGTCGGTGCCGGAGTTCACGTTCGCGGCGATGGTGCTCGAGGTGCAGTCGCCGACGACGATGTTGCCCTTGGCGACGATGCCGAGCATCGACTTACTGTCGTTCGCCGCCTGCTCGCTCGCCGCCGCCTCGCCGGTCTTGTTGTGGGTCCAGGTCGGCGAGTCGACGTAGGAGATGTCGCCGATGACGTGGACGTTGCGGCCGGCGTAGATGGTGCCCTGCCCCCTGACATAGCCCTTGATGACCACATCGCCCGCCACCACCACCGGGCCGTCGATCTCGATCGGGTGGGACTGCGTGCCCACGAGCAGCAGCGAGCCGGCGTCGGCGAGCGAGGCGTCGCCCGAGGGACCGGCCTGGGCGGTAGAATTGTAGGCGTTCACCTGGCCGGCGGGCACGGTGTGCGCGTTGCCGGCGACGTCGCTGTAGGTGACGGCGGGGTACTTGAGCGTGCCGCCCTCGTCCTGCGCGTACTCGATGTAGGGCTGGAGCTCGGAGACGAACGGCATCTCCACCGGGTCGGAGCGCTCGTTCACGATCGGCACGTTGTCGGAGGTCTTGGTGCCGCTCCTGAGCGAGCCGTCGTAGTTGAAGGTCGGCTTGGCGATGGTGCCGCTCGCGGTCGCGGGGTCGTAGGATCCGATGTCGTCGATGTTGCCGGTGTCGTAGCGGGCGCGGGTGGAGACGGAGCTGCGGTACTTGGTGCGGTTGTAGATGTTCGCGCTCTGCACCGTGACCGTCCCCGCCGCGCCGATCTCGGAGTTGGGCGCGGCATAGACGAAGCCGTTCACCGTGCAGCCGCCCTTGAGGCTCACGTTGCCGTTGGCGCGGAACTCGCCGTTGATCACGAACCCGCCGTTCATCCAGCCGTAGTTGTTCACGAAGTAGGCGTTGTCGAACACCTTGGACTGGCCGGTCCCGAAGACGATGCGCTCCTCGATGGTTGCCGACGCGCGCAGGCCGTCCGGGTACTGGAACACCGCGGTGGCCACCACCGGCACCACCGCGACGGCGGCGTTGTTCTCGTGCTCGACGTTCTCGCCTATTCCCACCCATACGCTGCAGCCGTTGCACGAGACGGGGTAGTCGCGCCCAGCGAAGATCGTCGCCGGGTTCGACGAGCCGATGGTGCGGTGGTCGGTGCCCACCGTGTCGAACCAGTTGTACGCCTTGGCCTTGCCCGGCGCGATCTGGATGGAGGCGAAGTTCGCCGCGATGTAGCCGATGAACCCGCGCTGGATCTGGCACTTGGCGTTCTCGATCGCCGACTGCGCGGCGAATCGGCAGCGGTCCTTGGCAAGGTAGTACCGGGTCATGCGCGCCGCCTGGGCGACGTAGGCGCCGATCGAGGCGACGATGATCCCCGCCACCAGCGCCAGGATGAGCGCCATCGGCAGGATGAAACCGTCTCTCGCGTTCAGTCTCTTCATGGCGTAGCAAGGAGGTTGTCGTGGAACACCGAGGTAGAGTTCTTCACCTGCTCGACGCCGAACAGGGGCACGGCGATGCGCTCGCCGTGGACGACCCCGCCCTCGGACGCGCTGAGGTTGAGGAAGTAGAGTCCGAGCGAGGCGACGCCGTCCTCGAACACGTCGTCGCCGAGGTACTCGAGCCCCGACGACGCGCCGCCCTCGACCGAGCCGCCGAAGCGGAACCAGAGCGTCCGCCACGGATCGCTCGCGCCGTCGTTCTTGAAGCGGCCGGAGTCGTTGAGCAGCTGGATCTCGCCGAGGGACACCGCGGCACCGTCCAAGGTGAAGACCGGCGCGTCGACGAGCACCTTGATTCCAGCCTCGATCGGAGATGGGCCGCGCTTGGAGCCGGAAAGGAGCCCGGACCTGACTGACTCGTCGTCCGGCGGTTGGGCGTGGAAGAGTAGCTTCTCCCTCAGCTCGCGCATCGCCACCGACAGCTCCGCCGTCGCCGTCGCCCGCCGCGAAAGCCGCTGGACGCCAATGAAGAAGGTGACGAGCGACGCGGCCACGATCGAGAAGATGGCGGTCGCAAACATCACCTCCAAAAGGGTGAAGCCGGCTCTGCGGCGAATCGTCGTCACGGCGCCCTCCCCATGTCGCCGCGCCATACCTGCACCGCGTGGCCGGCGCCGGCGAGCGACCGCCGCCGCGCCTCCGGCCCCCACTCCACGTCGGCAGTTATCACCTTGAGGTCCGCGAGCCACCCCGTCTCGGCGACGGCGGAGACGTCGACGCGCAGCTTCGCCGGGGTGTCGTATGCGCCCAGGACCGGCGCCGCGTTGGAGGAGAGGTTCTGCCAGCCGGTGGTCTCGTTGAGGACGAGGCTGCCGTAGCCTTCGTTGAAGCGCTTCCACGCCGCGTCCCAGGCGACCGCCTCCGCCGCCAGGAGCTGCGCGTTGTCGTCCGCGATCCGTGTGGCGATGGTCACCCCGGAGATGAGCACCAGCGCGAGCAGGCCGAGGACGGCGCTCGCGACCATGCATTCGGCGAGGGTGACTCCGCGTCTCATGCGCCTTCCACCTCCTCGGGCCAGAGCTTGGCGATGGCCGCCTCCACGTGCTGCGGGTCGGCGAGGTAGAAGCGGACCTTCTCGCCGAGAGCGTCGGTTACGGCGCGGCGCAGTTCCTCGTCGCCGGGGTTGAGGACGGCGACGAGAAAAGTGCCCGCGAGGCGAGCGAACGGCACCGCGCCGCGCAGTTTGACGAGCCGCTCGCCGAGCTTGCCGGCTGCTTCGCGGTCGGGCTCGAACGCGTCGAGCGGGACCGGCGGGCAGCCGTGGGCGTCGGCGAGGCGCGCAATCGCCGGCTCGCAGGCGTCGGGACGCTCCCGCGCCATCGTCGCAAGCGCGGAGACAAGGAAGAGGCGGTCGTTGTCCGGCAGCGACCTCAGGTGCGCGGCGACCTCGGCCTCGCCGAGCGACTCGGCGAGCAGCGCCTCGGCCTCGACCGCGCGCGCGAACTCGGCGGCCGGCGGCACCGACGGCTCGGAGGACGCGGCCTCTGGCACCAGCTCCGGCCTTGGCTCACCGAGCGCCTTCACCCGCACCGCCATCGCCTTGGCGGCGGGCGACTCGCACTCCTCGAGGCGCGGCAGCAGCGCGAGGGCGCTTTCGGAGTCGCCCTCCTTCACCAGCACCCGGGCGAGCTCGGCGAGCGCGTGCTCGGCCTTGGCCTTCTCGCCCATCTGGGGATAGACGACCGCGAGGAACTCGAGGGTGGTGCGGTCGTCGGGCATCATCGCGAGCATCTGCTCGAAGTAGGCTACGCCCTCCTCCAGCTTGGCGTCGAACTTCTTTTTCTCCTCCGTGGACATGGTCCGGAATCCCCCTTCCCGTCTGCCTCAGCGGTCCCAGTCGAACCGCGGCGGCGCCTTCTCGCGCCATTCCTTGAGCGAAATCATGTTGCCGGCCTCCTCGTTTGCGGCGAGGTAGGCCTCGTTGGCGTATTCGCGCTTCTCCTTCATCTGGGCGAGCAGCGAGCGGATCTCGATCACCGCGTCGTAGCACATGTCGAGGATCTCCTTCCTGGTCTCCTCGTCGCAGCCCATCTTCAGGAGCTCCACCGAGCTCAGCAGCACGGTCGCCGGCTGGCCGAGCGCGTGGCAGAAGCCGGCGAGCGACTCCATTACCACCTGCGAGCGCTCCGCCCGCGCCTCCGCGAGCGCCAGGCGCCGGTTGAGCTCTTCGTTCTCGATTCTCTCCTCCATCGTCTCCTTTCGCGAAGCGGGCTCTTTCAGCTCGAAAGCGATCCCATGTTGAATATCGGCAGGAACATCGCCATCACGATCGTACCGATGATCGCGCCGAGGAACACCATGATGAACGGCTCCATCAGCGAGGTCAGGGTGGCGAGCATCGTCTCCACCTCCTCGTCGTAGGCGTCGGCCACAGAGTCGAGCATGTCCTCGAGCCGGCCGGCCTTCTCGCCCGCCGCGATCATCCTCACCATCAGGATCGGCATGAAGGGCTTGCCCTCGAGCGCGGTGTTGAGCTGGTTGCCCTGCTCCACCTCGCGCCGCGCGGCGAGCACCGACTTCTCCAGCACGTGGTTGCCGAGCGAGCCCGCCACGACGTCGAGCGACTTCAGGATCGGCACTCCGCAGCCGATCATCTGCGAGAGGAGGCGCGAGAAGCGGCCGATCGACGACTTCAGGACCAGCTGCCCGAAGACCGGCATCTTCAGCTTGAACGCGTCAAACTTGCTGCGGCCGGCCTCCGTCGCCTTCCACTTGCCGAAGGCGAACAGGACCGCTACCACGACCACGATGATCACGTACCACCAGGCCTTGACGAAGTCCGCGATGTTGACGAGCGTCTGGGTCAGCGCCGGCAGCTCCTTGCCCGCGCCCGCGAACATCTCCGCGAAGATCGGCACCACGAACTGGATGAGGCCCCAGCTCATCAGAAGCGCGATCGAGACGATGGTCGTGGGGTAGGTCATCGCGCTCTTCACCTTCTTCTTCAGCCGCGCGCCGCTCTGCAGGATCGTCGCCAGGCGCTTGAGGATGCCGGCAAACTCGCCGGACTGCTCGCCGGCGACGACCATGTTCACGTACATCTCGTCGAAGATCTTCGGAAACGCGGCAAGCCCGCGCGAAAGCGGGTCGCCGCCCTCGATCGACTTCAAGAGGTGGTTCAGCACCTTCTTGAACTCCGGGTTCTCCGCCTGCTCCTCCAGCGTCTGCATGGTAGAGAGGATCGACATCCCCGCGCCGGTCATCGACGCGAGCTGCTTCGTGAACGGCACCAGCTCCTTGTTGACGATGCCGCGCACCCCCTTGACCTTGATCTCCGCCGTGTCCTTCGCCACTTTCACTCCCTCCGCAGTTCCTATTCGCCGCCCGACACCGCGAGCGCCGCCTGGAGCGAGGTCACCCCCGCCCGCACCTTCATCATCCCCGCGTCCTTCAGCGTCACCATCCCCTCCTCGAGCGCGTACTTCCGGAGCAGCTCGGCGTCGCCGCCGCGCTCGATGACGCCGCGGATCTTCGGCGAGATCGGCAGCACCTCCATCATCGCGCCGCGGCCCTTGTAGCCGGTGCCGTGGCACTTCGGGCAGCCGACGGGGCCGAACACCTCCACCCCCTCGAACGGAGCCGGGTCCACCTTGTTCGCCTCCAGGACCGACATATCGAGCTCTACCGGCTTCTTGCAGAACGGACACAGCCGCCGGAAGAGGCGCTGGGCCTGCGCGAGGATGAGCGAGGAGGCGAGCATGAACGGCTGGATGCCCATGTCGAAGAGACGCGCCACCACGCCGCAGGCGTCGTTGGTGTGCAGGGTGGAGAGCACCAGGTGGCCCGTAAGCGCCGCCTTCACCGCGATGTCGGCCGTCTCGCCGTCGCGGATCTCGCCCACGAGCACGATGTCCGGGTCCTGGCGGAGCACCGAGCGCAGGATGCCGGCGAAGGTGAGCCCCTGCGCCACGTTGACGTGGCACTGGTTGACGCCGGGCAGCTCGTACTCGACCGGGTCCTCCGCCGTCACGATGTTGACGTCGAGCCGGTTGAGGTCCTGCAGGCAGGAGTAGAGCGTCGTCGTCTTGCCCGAGCCGGTCGGACCCGTCACCAGGATGATGCCGTGCGGCTGGTCGATCGCGAACTTCATCGCCTTGTAGGCGTATTCGTCGAGCCCGAGCGACGAGAGGCCGGGCGCGAGGTTGGCCTTGTCGAGGATTCGCATCACCACCTTCTCGCCGTGCACCGTCGGCAGGATCGACACGCGCACGTCCACCTCCTTCTTCAGCGCGCGGATCTTGAACCTGCCGTCCTGCGGCTTGCGCCGCTCGGCGATGTCGAGGTTGGACATGATCTTGATGCGCGAGACTACCGCGTTGTGCAGCGCCTTCGGCGGCGACGGACGCTCGATGAGCGCGCCGTCGATGCGGTACCTGAGGCGCGAGGTGCGCTCCATCGCCTCGAAGTGGATGTCCGACGCCTTCGTCTTCAGCGCCTCGATCATGATGGTGTTCACCATGCGGATGACTGGCGCCTCGCCGGCGGCGTCCACCGTCGCGTCGATGGAGTCAGCCGGGGCGGACTCGGACGAGATCTCGACGTCCGCCTCCTGGCCCTTCATGATGTTCTCCATCGCGAGCGCGGGGTTGGACGCGTCCTCCTTCGCCTTCAGCCGCCCGATCGCGTCGGAGATCTCGCCCTCCGGCGCGACAGTCGCCCACACCGAGCCGCCGCACACGCGCACGACCTCCTCGCGCGAAGGCAGGTCGAACGGGTCGGCGAACGCCACCGTCGTCCGCCCCGCTACGCGGCAGAGCGGCAGCGCCTTCGCCGACGCCCAGAAGTCCGCCGTCTGGCCCGCCAAGAGCGACTGGTCGGGCGCAAAGCCCGGCGGCACCGTCATCGGCGGCATCGAGAAATGGTCCGCCGCCGCCAGCGCGCGCTCCGCCGGGTCGGCAATCGACCGGATTTCCTCGATCGACCGCCGCGCCGCAGGCCTGATTAGATGAAGTTTCGCCATAGCTCAGAGACTTTCAGCAGAAGGCGTGCCAGCCGCGCCGGCCAGCCGGTCCTCCCCGATTTTCCTCAGATATCCCAGGGTAAATTGGTAAATTTGCGAATCGTGTTCGCCCAAACGCGAAAGATCGCCGCCGCAGGACCTCTCCCCGAGCGCCTTCGCCTCGAGGAAAAGCCGCCCCGCCGCCGCCGCGTCGCCGCGCCCGCCGTCGTACGCCTCGCGCCCCGCTGTGAACGCCAGCTCCATCGACTCGGGGTTTGCCCGGCGCGCCTCCGCCAAAATCTCCCGCGCGAGCGCATGGTCCTTCACCATGTGCGAGGCAACGTACCACGCCGTCGTCCAGTTGGCGACATTGCGCGGATCCGCCCGCACACCAGCCCAGAGCCATGGCATCAGCTCCATCGTCTCGGCGCCCTCGAGATGGCGATGGACGCCCGGCGCGCGCACGTGCGAGCCGATCCACTCCCAGGGATCGAACCAGCCGCCGTCATGCTCGTGGCCGTCGTGGTGATCGTCGTGTTCATGCTCGTCCTCGCCGTGTTCATGCTCGTGGTCATGACCATGCACGGCGTGGCAGTCGAAGTCGACTCCGCCGTGGAAATAGCTGTCGGCGCGGTGGACGAGGGCGGAGGCAAGCTCCTCGCGCGCGTCGGAGAAGGCTACGGAGAGGACGTCCCCGTCCGCCGCCTGCTGAGGCAGCGCGTCCCCGAACGAGGCGCAGAGTTCTGCCGCGCCTGCGACCGCCGCCACCGCCGCGACGAAGGTCAGCGCCTTCGCAGGCGCACTCACACACGCCTCCTTTCGAGCGCCCACTTCGCCAGCAGCAGCAACACCGCCGCGTAGACGAGCGCGTACCCGGCGACGGCGGCGACCACCGCCGCGTCCACCGCGCCCCAGCCGTGGACCAGCCGCTGGCGCATGTCGAAGAACTCCGCGTGCGGCGCGACGGCGTAGATTACGCGCAATATCCAGCCGACCGGCGCCGCGGCGCCTTCCGCGTACCGCGGCAGGTCGCGCCCGAAGAAGAACATCCCCGCGAGCAGCGTGCCCGAGAAGGCCAGGGCCGCGCCCCGGGAAAGGACGAGCGACATGAGCAGCGCAAGCGCGACGGCGAGCGCGGCAAAGAGGAGATGCAGCAGCACCGCCTGGAACATCGCCGCCGTCGCCGCCGCCCCGCCGCGCAGCGCCACCGAGGCGGCGAAGAGCGCGTAGAAGAACAAGAGTGCGCTCCAGGACGCCAGCACCCCGCCGAGGTACTTGCCGACCAGGATCCTCCCGCGCGACAGCGGACGCGAGAAAAGCGGCAGCGCGGTGCGGCTCTCGAACTCCGGCGGAAACAGCCGCGAGCCCGCCCCGAGCGAGATCGAGAGTGAAAACGCCCAGACGAGCAGCAGCGCCACTTCGTCGAGGTAGCGCGAGGCGCCAGACGCGCCGAACGGACGCGCCAGCGCAAGCGGCACCACGAGCGCCAGCGCGAGGAGCATAAAGGCGAAAACCTCGTGGCGGCGCCAGAGCTCCAGGAGCGAAAGCCGGGCGAGCGCGGAGAGCTGGCGAAACGCGGTCTTCATCTCCCCGCCTCCTCCCCCTCGCTGGCAAGCACCCGGAGGAAAAGCCGCTCGAGGTTGCCCTCGCCGTCGCCGGCGAGGTCCTTCACCGCGCCCTGGCGGACGCACCGACCCGCCTTCATGATCGCGATGCCGTCGCAGAGCAGTTCGGTCTCGCCGAGCTCATGGGACGAGAAGAAGATCGTCCGCCCGCGGTCGCGCAGCTCGCGCAGCAGCTCCCGGAAGCCGACGCGGGCGAGCGGGTCGAGCCCGGTGAACGGCTCGTCCAGCACCAGCAGCTCGGGGTCGGACAGGAGCGCCTGCGCGATGCCGGCGCGCTGGAGCATACCCTTGGAGTAGGTGCGGAGCGGACGCTTTGCCGCGTGCGCGAGGCCGACGCGCTCCAGAAGCTCCGCCGCGCGCGCGCGGACCGTCCGCCGGTCGAGCCCGCAGAGCCCGCCGTAGAAGTCCATCAGCTCGAAGGCGTTGAGGTATGGGTAGTAGTTGGCGATCTCCGGCATGTAGCCGATGTGCCGGCGCGTCGCCGGGTCGGCCGGGTCGCCGCCCATCACCGCGATGCGCCCCGAGGTGGGCCGGTCAAGCCCGAGGACCATCTTGATGGTCGTCGTCTTGCCCGCCCCGTTGACGCCGAGGAAGCCGAATATCGTCCCGCGGCCGACCCGGAGCGAGAGCGAGTCCACCGCCTTCACCGCGCCGAACGCGCGCGTGACGCCCTCAAGCTCGATCGCCGCCGTCATCTCAGCTCCCCCATGCAGTACTTCCGCCACTCCGCGGCGAAAAGCCGCCGCTGGTCCTCGTTCTCGAACGCCGCGGCGGTGGCGCGGCGCATGTCCTTGGTCTCGAAGAGCGCCTCGACGTAACGTCCCTTGAGCCCCCTGAACGGGTCAAACCGCACCCTCGGCGCGCCGCGCTCGAGGAAGCAGGCGACGGACAGCGCCAGGCGGTACTTGAGCCGCCGCTCGGCGTCGGAGCCGGAGTAGAACTCGCCGTAGTCCATGTCCATCAGCGGCGCGACGGCGGCGGAGTACCCGGCGAGGTCGGAGAAGTCCGGCGCATCCGGGCCGTCCGGCCCCTCCTCGAAGTACTGCGCGTAGCCCTCGTTGAGCCAGGGCGAGGCGGCGATCGTCGAGCAGGCGTAGGTTAGGTACTGGTGGAACGCCTCGTGGCGCACGGTCTTCAGGAGCTCCGCCGCGCCATCCCGCGGCAGATAGCCCACGCGCGAGGCGAAGATGCGGGCGACGCAGAGGACGTTGGTGCCGTCGAGCGGCGTCGGCACCGCGGCGGCGTAGCGCCGGCGCATGACCGCAAGCTCGTTGGTGAGCGAGGAGATAAAGGCGGAGCCGTCGGGAAGCTCGTCGAGCACGGTGAACTCCTCCGCGTCGGTCGCGTGCCATGACGGATACGCCGCCACCGAATGGCGCGCGTCGGCGCGCAGCAGCTCGCGCTCGAAGGCCGGCGAGTCCGGCGGCGGGCCCTTCTTCGCGCGGCCGCGGCGCTTCGGATCCTTCTCCGGCCGGCGCAGCCGCGCCTTCAGCTGCGACCAGGTCGAATCCCGTCCGGAGAACATCGCCTCCTCGAACGCCTCCTTCGCTGCGTCGAACTCGTCGCCCTCGGCAAGCAGCCAGGTGGCGATGCGCCAGGTCTCCTCCTTCTCCGGCAGGAAAGCGCAGACGACCGCGGTCTCGTTCGTCCCCTGCCAGTACTCGACGTCGCGGAAGCCGCGCGGAATCTGGCGCGGGCGCTCCGGCTCCTCGGCCACCTCTACCGGCGAGAGGAGCTCCACCGCGCGGCGCCGGCGCTCGAGGTCGTCGCGCTTGACCGGGCCGGCGGAGCGGACGTATTCCGCGCGGGTGGACACGGAGGACTCGGAGATCTCCTGCGGCGGGCACTCGCGCAGGGCGGAGCAGACGAACACGCGCCCCTCGTCGTCGAGCCAGCGGCCGTCCACCGCGCGCGACGACCAGAGGTCGAGGCGGTCGAAGCGGTCCTCGAGGTAGCGGCGCCCGCCTTCGCGCACGAGATACGCCTCCGCCCGAGGCATGTCGAGCGGCTTGGGATCCGCCATGAGCACGGCGGCGGCGCTCGCGGCGAGGAGCAGCATCAGAGAGCCCCGGTCGCGAGCGACGTAAAGGTCGAAATCGGCGTCGTGTCGCGGTAGTTGTCGACGACCTCGCGGACATCCTTCATGAGGCCCTTGACCTCGTCGTAGAGCTCCGTGTCGTTCGAGAGCCGCCCGAGCGTGCCTTCGCCGTTCTTGAGCCGCTCCGCGACCACCCCGAGGTCGGCCAGGAGCGCGGCGCCCTTCTCGGACATCCCCTTCGCGTCGAACTCCTCGGCCGCCTTCCTGAACGCCGCGATGCCCGCCTCGAGGTCGTCGAACACCTTGTCGCGGTTGACCTTCGCCGAGATCTCCTTCGCGTTGGCCATCGTCTCCTTGAAGTCGTCGTAGACGGTGTCGTCGGACGAGAGCAGCTTGCCCACCATGCCCTCGCCGCGCTCGACGCGGTCCGCCACCGCCACCGCCTTGTCCGCGAAGCGGTTCGCCTTGTCGATGAACGCCTTCACGTCGTCCGCCATGCGCTTGGCGTCCTCGGCGAACTCGCGGGCCTTCTCCGACGCCTCCACCGCGTTGGTCACGATGACGCCGATCTCCGGGCCGGAGACGAATCCGTTGACGGTGCTCGCGATCTGGCGCAGGTCCTCCATCCAGTCGGTCGGCGTCACGCCGTGGAAGAGCGTGGTCTCCAGGTCGAGCGACCCGCCCTCGCCCTCGTCGAGCCGGAGATACGTGCCGCCGAGCATCGAAAGGCTGCAGACTGTCGCGCTGTAGCCCTCGCGCAGGATGACGTTGGAGTCGATCCGCGCGGTCACTACCAGGTTGGACGGCGTCACCTCCACCCGCTCCACGACGCCCACCTTGGTGCCGCGGTACATCACGTTGTCGCGGTCCTTGAGCCCGCCCACCTGGGAGAAGGCGACCCTCACCGGCACCCGGTGGCGGCCTGACAGCACGTCCACCCCGGAGATGACGATGGTGAAGTAGCCCATGAGCAGCAGCACCGTGAGCATGAACACCCCTACGACGCCCTGCGTGAACGCCTCGCTTTTCCTGTTTTTCATGTTTTCTCCCCTTTCGCGGCGCCGACGAACTCGGCGACCTCGCGCTTGCCGCACCGCATGAACTCGTCCGGCGGCAGGCATGCGACCGACTTGCCGTCCTTGATCAGCATTATGCGCGACGACGTCCTCGCCGCCATCGCAAGATCGTGGGTGACCACCACCGAAGTGACGCCGCGGCTGCGGTTGAGGTCGACGATCAGCCGCTCGATCACGGCCGAGGTCACCGGGTCCAGCCCCGAGGTCGGCTCGTCGTAGAGCACGATCTCCGCGTCGCGGACGATCGCCCTGGCGAGCCCGGCGCGCTTCTGCATGCCGCCGGAGAGCTCGGCCGGGTAGCGGTCGGCCGCGTCCGAAAGCCCCACCGCCTCGAGCGCCGACGCGACGCGGCGCTCGATCTCGGCGTCGGGAAGCCGCGTCGTCTCAACGAGCGGCAGCGCCACGTTCTCCCACACCGTCTTCCAGGCGATCAGCGCCCCGCTCTGGAAAAGGTAGCCGACGCGCGCGTCGGCGACGCGCACCTCGCCCGAGTCGGGCTCGACGAGGCCGACGATGTGCTTGAGCGTCACCGACTTGCCCGTGCCCGACGGACCGAGCACGGTGAACACCTCGCCGCGCTCGACGGCGAAGGAAAGCCCGTCCAGCACGGCCCGGCCCTCGAACCGCTTGACGACGTCGACGAACTCTATGACCTTCTCGCCCATCAGTAGAACGCCCTCGAAATCATGTACCCGGAGATCAGGATCGCCAGGAAGGAGACGATCACCGCCCGCTGCGTCGCCTTGCCCACGCCGGTCGCGCCCAGCGACGCGCCCATCCCCTCGCAGAAGGAGACGTCGCCCACCAGCACCCCAAACACCGCCGCCTTGGCGATGCCCACGAAGAGGTCCTTGTCGGCCGCCATCCACAGCGCGCTCGACATGAACTGCCCGAAGTCGACGTTGAGCTGCGTAGCCCCCACGATGCCGCCGCCGATGGTCCCCATGATGCAGCAGTAGAACGCCACCACCGGCGACATCAGGAGCAGGGCCAGGATTCGCGGCGCCGCGAGGAAGCGCACCGGCGGTATGCCCATGATCCTGAGCGCGTCGATCTCGTCGTTCACCTTCATGGTGCCGATCTCGGCGGCGATCGCCGAGCCCACGCACGCCGCCATGCAGATGCCGCAGCAGAACGCCGCCATCTCCCTCAGCAGCGTGAGCATCACCGCAGCGCCGAGGTAATTCTCCTGGTTGAAGCGCGCGAGCTCCAGCCCCACCTGCAGCGCGAGGATCATCCCCATGAAGATCGACACCACCGTCACCACCGGCAGCGTGCGGATGCCGGTCGCGTAGAGCTGGCGGAAGAGATCGCGCCGCCCGTCGCTGCGCAGGAAGACCGAAGGGAAATAACCCACCGACTGCACCAGAACAATTCCGGCGTAGCCTATCGAGGTGATGAACTTCGGAAAACGCGTCATTAGAAAGTGAATTATACAAGATTTACGGCGTCGATGTCAATTGCGACCCTCAGCGCCGCAACCGGCGGACGCGCCGACGATATCCACCGCCACGCCCGGACCGCCGCCGCCGCCGAGGTCGAGCGCACCACCACCTGCCAGCGGTAGTATCCGTCCGCCTTCTCGAGCGCGGACGGAACCGCCTCCGAGACGAGCATGCGCCCCTGCCGGAGCCGGGCGGCGTAGAGCTGGAGCGACTTCGCGTACATCGCCGCCCAGTCCGCCGCGAGATGAAGGTCCTTCGACTTCAGGTTGACCACCGAAAGATGGCAGAACGGCGGGAAGAACGCCTCGCGACGGTCCTCGAGCTCGCGCGCGGCGAACTTGGCGAAGTCGCCGGCCACCACCGCGCGCAGCACCGCGTCGGCGGGGTTGCGCGTCTGGATCAGCACCTCGCCGGGCAGCTCCGCCCGCCCCGCCCGCCCCGACACCTGCGCGAAGAGCTGGAACGCGCGC
Source organism: uncultured bacterium (assembly GCA_902770045.1). Taxonomy (GTDB): domain Bacteria; phylum Verrucomicrobiota; class Kiritimatiellia; order RFP12; family UBA1067; genus UBA1067. The sequence goes on along the minus strand of CACXRO010000029.1, from coordinate 17,427 downwards.
TCGGAGGCGCGGAAGTCCGGCATCGACAGCGTGCTGTCGGCGTTGAGCACCCCGACCAGGGTCACGTTGGGGAAGTCGAGCCCCTTGGCGATCATCTGGGTGCCGACGAGGATGTCCGCCTCGCCGCGGCGGAACGCGCCGAGGATGTCGTCGTGGGAGCTGCGCCGCGAGGTGGAGTCGGCGTCCATCCGCAGCACCGACGCGCGCGGAAAGCACTTCCTCAGCGCCGCCTCGGCGCGCTGGGTGCCGATCCCCTGGCAGGCGAACTCGGCGCCGCCGCAGTCGGGGCACTTCGCCGGCAGCTCGGTCCAGCCGCCGCAGACGTGGCAGCGCAGGCACGAGTCGGCGCGGTGGTAGGTGTAGGCGAGGTCGCAGGCGGGACAGGTCGCCGTCCAACCGCAGGCCGCGCAGACGTACTGGCGCGAGAAGCCGCGGCGGTTGAGGAAGAGGATCGTCTGCTCGCCGCGGTCGAGCCGGAGCGAGATCGCGTCGATGAGGTCGCGCGAGAAGATCGCCCCGCCCGCGCCGCCTTCGCCGAGGTCCACGAGCCGCACCCCGGGGAGCGTCCCCGCGCCCGCGCGACGCGCAATCGACGCGAGGCGGTACTTGCCCGTCTCGGCGTTGCGCCAGCTCTCCAGCGACGGCGTCGCCGAGCCGAGCACCACCTTCGCGCCCTCCACCGCGCCGCGCAGCACCGCCACGTCCCGCGCGCTGTAGCGGGGGTTGTCCTCCTGCTTGTAGCTCGGCTCGTGCTCCTCGTCCACCACGATCAGCCCCAGGTCCTTCACCGGCGCCCAGACCGCCGAGCGCGGGCCCACCGCCACCCGCGCCGCGCCGGAGCGGATGCGGTGCCACTCGTCGTAGCGCTCGCCGTCGGAAAGCGCCGAGTGGAGCACCGCCACCTGGTCGCCGAAGCGGGAGGCGAAGCGGCTCACCGTCTGCGGCGTGAGCGAGATCTCCGGGACGAGCACAATCGCCCCCCGCCCCGCCTCCAGCTCCTTCGCGATCGCCTGCAGGTACACCTCGGTCTTGCCCGAGCCGGTGACACCGTAGAGGAGCAGGGTGGACGGCCCCCCGCCGCCGAGCTCGCCGACCGCCGCGAGCGCCGCCGACTGCTCGGGGTTGAGCGCCAGCGGCTTCGACGGCAGTATCCGCCGCCCGGCCAGCGGATCGCGCCGCCGCGCGCGCACCGAGACGCCGACGAGCCCCTTGAGCCCCAGCGCCTTCAGCGCGGCCGGGGTGGTGCCGAGCTCGCGCACGAGCTGCGTCATCCAGCCGCCCCCGAGCCGCACCACCTGGTCATAGAGCCAGCGCTGGCGCTTGCTGAGCTCCACCGGCGACGGCGCAAGCGCCGGCTCCACGAAGAGCTGCTCGCGCGCCCGCGCGTTGCGGCGCACCACCGCCGCCGGCACCGCCGCCCTGAGGACGCTCTCGATCGGCGAGGCGGTGTACTCGGCGACCTTCCTCGCCAGCTCGATGAGCGCCGGCGAGAAGAACGGCGTCTCGTCGACAATGGCGGAAACAGGCTTCAGCACCCGTTCCCCGTCCCCCGTCCCTCGTCCCCCAATCTCCATCACGAAGCCGCGCGCCTCGCGGTGCCTGAACGGAACGGAAAGAAGCTGGCCGACGGCCAGCTTCCCTTCCAGCGCCTCGGGCACTTCGTAGTCGAAGAGCCGGTCGAGCGCGAGGTCGATCGCGACCCTGGCGACCACGCCTTACTTGTCGGTCGGCTTGAGGTAGTCGATCTGCGCGCCGTCGGTGAAGGTGACGGTCTGCTTGTCGTAGAAGTCGCAGAGCGACTGGTATCGGCCCTTGTAGACGCCGGCGGCGCCGCCCTTGTGGATGATGACCGTCGCCTTGTTGCCGAATGGCTGGGTGTACTGGGTGTCGGTCGACTCCTGCTTCGTCTGCGAGATCGTCTCCTGCGAGCTGCTCTTGATGAAGTTGTCGGTCGAGATGTTGCGCGAGACGAGCACCGGGATCACGTCGGGCATGTCGTCGGTGAGGTCGGTCACGATCTTCCACGCGATGCAGCCCTTGAGGGACTTGTTGCCCTTGTAGGCCGAGACGCCGGCGCCGGAGACGAACTTGATGTCGACGTCGACGTACGGGCTGCACTCGGGCGTGCCGTAGTTCTGCATGTCGAAGAGGTCGTCGAAGTAGTCGTCGGCGCTGCTCGAGTAGGACTTGTAGGCGATGTCGTCGCCCTGGCCCTCCTCGGAGTTCTTGTTCTTCGGCCACACCGAGCTGCGGCCGTGGCTCTCGCGGTCGACGTTCGCCTGGGTGATGCCGATGAAGAGGTTGCGCCCGTGCATCGCCAGCGCGTTCGTCTGCGCCGAGAGCATCGCCGACGAGATCGCCGGGAAGAGCGCGCCCATGAGAATGCCGAGAATGCCGATCACGACCAGCAGCTCGACGAGGGTAAATCCGTTCTTTTGCTTCTTCATTTTGCCTGCTTCTTTCCTTTGGGTTTTTGGTTTTTCCTGTTTGTGGTGAGTATTATCTCATATTTTTCATTTTCGCGCAAGTGCCATCTTGAGGCTGGGCAGGTACGCGAGGGTGTACGTCCAGAAGCTCCAGAGGGTCAGCGCGACGAGCAGCGCCTCGACCGCGTAGCAGCTCCAGGTCCACGGCGCCTGCCAGGACTCCGGCGCGTAGCGGCGGAAGGCGAGGAACGCGTAGACCCAGCCGGCGCCGGGGAAGGAGAGCGCCGTCCTCACCTTGCCGAGCCACATCGCCGCCACCTCCGCCCCGAAGGCCGCGCCCACCGCGCGGAGGAAGGTGACCCAGGTGTCGCGGAGCATGTACAGGATGGTGAACGCCAGCATCGCGAGCGCGTGGAACTCGTTGCCGCCCTGGTGGAGAATCTGCCAGGAGAGGGTCGGGAACGCCACGATGTAGAACGCCTTGTCCATCAGTGGGTCGGCCATCTTGCCCAGGGTCGACACCACGCCCCAGCGGCGCGCGAGCATGCCGTCCCACATGTCGGTGAGCCCGGCGAGGAGCATCGCGGCCGCGGCAAGGACCGCGAGCGCCACCGAGCCGGCGAACTCATGCCATACCGCGAGGACCGCCCACCCGAGGATGAGCGGCACCCGCGCGAAGGTGATCGCGTTGACGATCCAGACTCTCGCCGAGCGGCTCATCGGCCGGCGATGCCCTCCGCCACCACCTCCTGCATCACCCCGAGCGTCTCCTGCAGCTGCACCAGCCGCGCCTTGAGCGCCGCGATCTGCAGCTCCGCCTTCTGGAAGTTCCGGCGGGTGGCGAAGAGCTGCTTGAGGATCTCGCCCGGGTCGAGGTCGAGGTCGTTGAGCTCCATCCCCTCCGGGATCGGCACCAGCACCGTCTCGCCGCACTGCGAGCAGGCGACCTGCAGCCCGGCGCCGCGGTAGTCGATCACCATGCTGTTGCCGCAGTGCGGGCAGCTGAACTCGATGTCGGTGTCGCGGATGTCCGCGTCGTCGACGTCCCTGGCCTCGATGGCCGCTCCCGCGGCGTTTTCCTCGGCGATCTCTGCCATGTCTGTGTTCTCCGTGGTGTTCGTGGTTTTCGCTTGGTAGCTGAATTATACCAAAAGCCGCCCCCTGCGCGCAAGTGCCGGCAAGCTTCACCCCACCGTGCTGGCGGGGAAGAAGGTGCCGACGCTCTTGCCGGCGAAGATCGGCACCAGCGACGCGCGCCGTCCGTTCGCGATCCAGGTGTCGATTCCGCTCGCCACCGCCGCGCGCACCGCCTTGAGCTTGGACGACATTCCGCCGCGGGAGAGGTTCCCCTTCTCGCCGGGATGCACCAGCTTCGCGACGTTGCGGAAGCGCGAAATCTCGCGGATGCGCCGGCCGTCGGGGCCGAGCAGCCCGTCCACCGTGGTCAGCAGCACCAGCGCGTCGGCGCGCACGAGCTTGGCGATCAGGTAGGAAAGCCAGTCGTTGTCGCCGAAAGTCTGCCCTTTCAGCTCCTCGTCGGCGACGACGTCGTTCTCGTTCACGATCGGCACGATGCCGGACTCCAGCAGCCGGCCGATCGCCTGCTTCACGTTCTGCGCCCGCGCGTGGTCCTCGAAGTCGTAGTGGGTGAGCAGCAGCTGCCCGATCTTCACCCCGTGCTCGGCGAAGAGCTTCTCGTACTCGTAGATGAACCGCGCCTGCCCCACCGCCGCGCACATCTGCACGTCGTGGACCGAGGCGGGGCGGGACGAAAGCCCCAGCGCCTCCACGCCCGCCGCCACCGCGCCGGAGGAGACGAACACCACCTCGTGGCCGTCGCGCCGAAGCGCGCAGATCTGCCCGACGAGCCGCTTGAGCGCCGCGTAGTCGGGACGCCCCGACTTCGCGGCGATCGCGTGCGTGCCTACCTTGACAACCGTTCTCACCGTTTCACCGCCCTCAGAAAAGCGCCGCGGCGGCGTCAAGCCCCGCGAGGTCGGAGACGTTCGCCGTGGCGAGCGCGGGGTCGATCTTCTTGACCAGACCCGAAAGCACCTTGCCGGGGCCGAACTCCACGAACAGCTCCGCCCCCATCGAGCGCGCGCACTCCACGTCCGCCGCCCAGTTGGTGGTGCCGGTCACCTGCTCGAGCATCAGCGCCCTGATCGCCCCGCCGTCGGCGGGATGCGGCTTGCCGGTGACGTTGGAGAGGACCGGGAACCGCGGCGCGCGGAACTCGACCGTGTCGAGCACGGAGGCGAGCTTCTCGCGGGCGCTCGCCATGTACTTCGAGTGGAACGCGCCGGCGGTCGCGAGCGGAATCGCGCGCTTGATGCCCAGCTCCTTCGCCGCGGCAACCGCCGCCGCGACCTCGTCCTTCGAGCCGCTCAGCACCTGCTGCGCCGCCGAATTGACGTTCGCCACCGTGCAGCCGCTTTTCTCGCAGACCGCCGCGAGCTGGTCGGGCGTGGCGCCCACCACCGCCACCATCCCCGACGGCGTCGCCTCGCACGCCTCCTGCATGAAGCGACCGCGCGCCTCGAGCACCTTCAGCGTCTCCTCGAAGTCGAGCGCACCCGCCGCGCAGAGCGCCCCCCATTCGCCGAGCGAAAGGCCGGCGGCGACGGCGAACTCCGCCTTCGTGCGCTTCTGGAACGCCGTGTACGCGGCGTAGCTCGTCACGAAGATCGCGGGCTGGCAGACGTTGGACTTGGTGAGCTCCTCCGCCGGACCCTCGAAGCAGACCTTCATGAGGTCGAAGCCCAGCACGGCGTTCGCCTTCTCGAAGAACCCCATCGCCTCGGCGTCGGCCTCGGCGAAATCACGCCCCATGCCGGGGACCTGCGCCCCCTGGCCGGCGAACATGCAGCAACTCTTGGACATTTCCTTTTTCTCCTTTCAAAATCAGAACTTGACGCTCTTGCCGTCCTTCGCGAGCCGCCCGCGCATCCGCGGGCGCGTCTTCCCCGCGAGAACCAGGTCGGCGAGCGGATCCTCCACGAACTCCTGCACCACGCGCCTCAGCGGCCTCGCGCCGAGAGCGCTGTCGTAGCCCTTCTCGACCAAGAAGTCCTCGGCCTTGCGGTCGAGCGAAAGCTGGATGTGCTGGCCCTTGAGCCGCTCCTGCAGCTTCGCGAGCTCGAGCCTGAGGATCGCCTTCACGTCGTCGCGCTCGAGCCGGCGGAAGACCACCGTCTCGTCGAAGCGGTTGAGGAGCTCGGGACGAAACGCCCTCTTCGCCTCGTCCATCAGCTTGCGCTTCAGCACCTCGTGGCTCGAGGACGCCGTCTCGGTCGAGAAACCGAGCGAGCGTCCCTCGCGCGCGAAGTCGAAGCCGAGGTTGGCGGTGCAGATGACGATGGTGTTGCGGAAGTCGACTATCCTGCCCTGGCCGTCGGTGAGCCGCCCCTCGTCGAGGATCTGCAGGAGCATGTTGCAGACGTCGGAGTTCGCCTTCTCGAACTCGTCGAAGAGCACCACCGAGTACGGACGCCGCCGCACCTTCTCGGTGAGCTGGCCGCCCTCGTCGTAGCCGACGTATCCCGGGGGCGCGCCGACGAGCCGCGATGAAGAATACTTCTCCTGGTATTCCGACATGTCGAGCGCGACGAGCGCCTTGTCGTCGCCGTAGACGCGGTCTGCGAGCATCTTCGCGAGGTGGGTCTTGCCCACGCCGGTGGGCCCGAGGAACAGGAACGATCCGATCGGGCGCTTCGGGTCGGCCATCAGCGCCCGCGAGCGCCGGAGCGCGCGGGCGATCGCGCCGATCGCCTCCGACTGGCCGACCACCGCCTCGCCAAGCGTCTTCTCCATGCCCACCAGCCGCTCGGCGGTGGTGGCGCTGATCTTCTCCACCGGCACGCCGCTCATCGACGAGACGGTCTCGGCGACGTCGTTCTCGGTGGCGTCGATCGTCTCCTCGGCGTGGTCGCGCCGCCAGTCCTCGAGCGCCTGGCGGAAGGCGGCGGACGCCTCGCGCAGCTCGTCGCGCACCTTCGCCGCGCCGTCGAAGTCTCCCGCCTCCACCGCGGCGTCCTTGCGCGCCCTGAGCGCGTCCAGCTCCTCCTGCATCGAGACGAGCTTCTTCGGGCGCGCGCTCGCGCCGGCGCGGAGGCGCGCGCCGGTCTCGTCGATCGCGTCGATCGCCTTGTCCGGCAGCTGCCGCGCGGGCAGATAGCGGGCGGTGAGCTCGGCCGCAGCGCGCAGCGCCGCCGGCGAGTACCTCACGGCGTGGAACTCGGAGTACTTCGGCGCAATGCCCTCGAGGATCGCCACGGTGTCGGCCACCGTCGGCTCCTCCACCATCACCGGCTGGAACCTGCGCTCGAGCGCGGCGTCCTTCTCGATCGACTTGTGGAACTCGCGGAGCGTGGTGGCGCCTACGCACTGCAGCTCGCCGCGGGCAAGCGCCGGCTTGAGGATGTTCGCCGCGTCCATCGCGCCCTCGGCGCCGCCGGCCCCGACCATGGTGTGGATCTCGTCCAGGAAGAGGATGATGTTGCCGGCGCGCTTCGTCTCGTCGATGATCTTCTTCAGCCGCTCCTCGAACTGGCCGCGGTACTGGGTGCCGGCGACCACCCGCGCCATGTCGAGCGCCACCACCCGCTTGCGCTGCATCTTCTCCGGCACCGTGCCGAGGTGGATCGCCTGCGCAAGGCCCTCGACCACGGCGGTCTTGCCCACGCCGGCCTCGCCCACCAGCACCGCGTTGTTCTTGGTGCGCCGCGAGAGCACCTGCATCAGGCGCTTCAGCTCCTTCTCGCGTCCGATCACCGGATCGAGCTTCCCCTGCCGCGCGAGGTCGGTGAGGTCGCGCCCGAAGGTGTTGACGGTCGGGGTCTTCTGCGCCTTGCCGTTCTCGCCGTGCTTCGTCCGGCCCTCGCCGTCCCCCTCGGCCTCGCCGGGCTCGCCTTCGGCGGGCGCGGCGGCGTCCGCCTCGCCCGCGTTCGCCTGCGCGCCGGCGGCGACGAACGCCTGCAAAGTGACGCCGGCGTTGAAGAGCAGCTGCGCTGCGGCGTTCTCGCCCTCCTTCAGCATCGCCTGCACCAGGTGGACCGTGCCGACTGGCGCGTCCTTGCCCGCTTCGAGCGCGGCGATTTCCAGCACCTTGCGGGTGCGGGAGCTGAGCGGCAGCGGGCCGCGCTGCATCACCGCGTCCGAGACCGCGCCGGAGACCGTCTGGCGGAGCGACTCGGAGAGCTCCGCGGGGTCGAGCCCCATCGACTTGAAGCGCTTCACCGCCTGGCTCTGCGGTATCGCCAGGATCGACAGGAGGATGTGCTCGCTGCCGATGTGGTCGTGGCCGAGCTGCCTCGCGCAGCTCGCCGACGCGTTCATCGCGTCCGTCGCGTTCTTCGTAAGCCTCAGGTTCACAGGAACTTCTCCTCCGCCCGCTCGTTCAGCATCACGTCCTCGAAACGCCGGTTCGCCGCGTCTGCGCGCTCGGCGTCGACGCGGTCGCGCTCCTCCTGCTCGAGCTTGGCGTCGCCGCCGGAAAGGTCCAGCTTCGCCATCATCTTCTCGATCTCGGCGAAGGTGATGCCGTCGAGCATCTTCTCCTTCGCCGCCAGCCTCAGCGGCGAGAGGAGGTCGAAGTACTCGCCCTGCGACAGCAGGCGGCAGTTCTTGAGGATCGCGAGCGCGCGGCAGAGCGAGTCGCCGTAGACCCGCGGTAGCTCCTCGAAGAGGCGGACGCGCGCGTTGCGCTCCTCGCGCACGAGGTCCTTGGCGACGCGGCCGGCGCGCTCGGCGTCGCCGTAGTGGCCGATGCGGTAGACGTGCCCGGCGTCCTTGACGCCGTCCGCCTCAACGCCAACGAGCTCCATATCCAGCGCGTGCAGGGCGCGGCGCACCGCGTCCAGCTCGCCGATGAGGTGCAGTCCCTCGAGGTGGAAGCCGCCGCGCAGGCGGTAGGCCGCGTCGGCGCCGTCGGCCCCAATCTCCACGAGCTTGCGCTCGTCCTTCTTCTCCTCGCCGCCCTTGCTGGAGCGCTCGAGGTCGTTCACCATGTCCTGGAAGGCGTTGAGGATCGCGCCGACGATCGGCGGCGGCTCGCCGCCGCCATCGCCGTCGCCGGAGATTTCGGTGACGCTCATCTCCACGCCGCCGTTGAGCCCAGTCACCTTGCGGGTGCGGGAGCTCTTGCGCTGGCGGCGCTGGCGCTCGGCGCGGGCGCACGCCTCGCAGACGTAGAGCTCGTCCTCCTCTCCGTCGGCGCCTTCCCGCCGGATCGCCTTCGCCGCGTCGGCCTGATGGCAGATTTCGCACTTCATCCTGGCTACTGGCCTCCGGTGAAAAGCTGGGTCGAGGCGTAGAACGGGTCGGAGGTGTAGCGGCAGGCGAGGCGCCTCAGCCCCGCCTCGTCGCCCGGCGTCACCATGTGCGTCATGTGCACCTCGCAGGTCGAAAGCTCCCCGAGCTTCTCCATCGCCAGCGCCGCGGCGGGGTTCGTCGTCGCCGAGATCGCCAGCGCTATGAGCGCCTCGTCGAGGTTGAGCGAGGTGTAGCCGCCCTTGAGGATGTCGTGCTTCATGTGCGCGATCGACTGCAGGATCGACGGCGCGATGAGCGGCAGCCGGTCGGGAATGCCGGCGAGCTTCTTCACCGCGTTCAGGATCACCGCCGAGCAGGCGTGCAGCTCGTCAGAGTTGCGGCCGGTCACGATCTCGCCGTTGTGCAGCTGGAGCGCCGCGGCGGAGACGATGAGCCCGCCCGCCTTGCCCTTGCCCTGCTGGCGCGCGGTCTCCGCGGCGCCGCGCGCGGCGAGCGCGACGAGGCGGTTCTCGGTCTTGAGCCCGAGCGAGTCCATCAGCATCTTCGCCCTGCCCACGCTCTCGACGTCCGTCGCGCCCTCGGCGTAGAGGCACTGGTAGCGCATGTAGCGGCGGATCACCTCCTGCTTCGACGCCTCCTGCACCACCGCGTCGTCGACGATGCCGAAGCCGATGCGGTTGACGCCCATGTCGGTCGGCGACTTGTACGGGCACTCCCCTTTCGTCATCCGCTCCCAGATCGCCTTCAGCAGCGGATACGCGTCCACGTCGCGGTTGTAGTTCACCGCCGTCTTCCCGTACGCCGCGAGATGGTACGGGTCGATCATGTTCTTGTCCTTGAGGTCGATCGTCGCCGCCTCGTAGGCGATGTTGAGCGGGTGGTGGAGCGGCAGGTTCCAGACCGGGAAGCTCTCGAACTTCGAGTAGCCGGCCACCCGCCCCTGGCGGTACTCGTGGTAGATCTGGTTGAGGCAGGTGGCGAACTTGCCCGAGCCCGGCCCGGGCGCGGTGACGACCACGATCGGCCGCTCCACCGGAATGTGCGGATTGCGGCCGTAGCCCTCGTCGGACACGACCGTGTCCACGTCGGCCGGATAGCCGAGCGTCTTGCCGTGGAAGTAGCACTTCACCCCGCGCGACTCGAGCTTCTTGCCGAACTGCTGCGCCGCTAACTGCCCTTCGTAGCGGGTGATCACCACCCCACGCACGACCAGCCCGAGCGAGGAAAGCTCGTCGATGAGCCGGAACGCGTCGTCGGCGTAGGAAATGCCGAAGTCGGCGCGCATCTTCTTCTTCTCGATGTCGCCGGAGTAGATGCAGAGGATCACCTCCGCCTGGTCCTTGAGCGACTGCAGCAGCCTCAGCTTCACGTTCGGGTGGTAGCCGGGCAGGCACCGCGCCGCGTGGTAGTCGTTCATCAGCTTGCCGCCGAACTCGAGGTAGAGCCGTCCGAACTTGCTCGCGCGGCGGCGGATCTCCTCCGACTGCTCCTTGAGGTACTTGTCGTTGTCGAAGCCGATCTTCATTTCGCGCCCCCGTTGATCTCGTCGAGGATCGCCTGGATCTTCGGCCGGCAGCGCCCGCAGCCGCCGCCCGCCTTGGTGAAATTCGTCACCTCCTCGACCGAGGTAAGCGAGTTCTCGGCGATCACCCGCCTGACCTCGTTTTCGGAGACGTTGTAGCAGGTGCAGAGCTTCTCGTCCTCGAGGTTGCGGTCGGTGTTCTCGCCCGTCTCGTAGTTCCTGATCGCCGCCTCCATCGCCTCGCGGCCCATCACCGAGCAGTGCATCTTCTGCGGCGGCAGCCCGCCGAGGTAGTCGGCGATCTCCTTGTTGGTGATCTTCTTCGCCTCCTCGAGCGTCTTGCCGATCACCATCTCGGTCAGCGCCGAGGAGCTCGCGATCGCGCTCGCGCAGCCGAAGGTCTGGAACTTCGCCTCGGCGATGCGGCCGTCGGGGCCGAGCCGGAACTGGAAGCGGAGCGCGTCGCCGCAGGCGAGCGACCCCACCGTCGCCGTGCCGTCGGGCTTCTCGATGGACCCCACGTTCCGCGGATTCCGGAAGTGGTCCATGACTTTTTCTGAATATTCCCACATATTGGGAGTTAATTATACCAAAAATCGGCCCTCCGGTTCAACGGCCCACCGCCTGGAAATGGTAAAATCTACTGGGTCAGCAAAAAAGAGGGGAAGGCCATGGGGATCAAAGAAGGAGAAGGACAAGCCACACCACCCCCATGGGGGTGGCCGCCGCGGGCGGAAGAAAAAGCCCACGGCGTCGAGGAAATCGTGTATGATAGGAGTTTCCACACAACCCATCAGACGAAAGGTCGACGCCATGAGCAGGAAGAAGTATATCATAAGACGCGACGAAGGTCTACACCTCACGGACCGCCAGCGCGAGATCCTCGGGACCGCGTGGAACCAGTACGTCAACCGGCTGGCCCCCATCTCGCTGAGGCGGTTCGCCGCGCTGCACAACGTCCCTTACTCCACGTGGCAGCGCGAGCTGAGGCGCGGGGCGGCCTCGCCCATCATCAGGCGGGGCAACCGCTGGACCTACCCGGAGTACGACATCGGCAAGGCGAGGGCCTCCATAAACGAGGGCAGGGGCAACATGGGCGCCCCGATGAAGCTCACGGTCGGCATGGCCATCCTCTTCAGGCACGCGGTGCTGAAGCTAAGGCGGTCCCCGTACGACGCGAGGATGATAATCAAGGAGGCGATGCCGGACAGGGACGTCCCGTGCCTGAAGACGTTCTACAACCACATAGAGGCGGGCGACATTGGAGTCTTCCACGGCCAGACGCCATACCACCCGGGACGGCGGCGAAGACCGCCAAGGCCTGCGCACGAAGCGAGGACGGTGCCAGGCAGAAGGCAGCTCAGGGACAGGCCGAAGGAGGCGGCGGAGGCAAAGGAGCTCGGGCACTGGGAGATGGACACGGTCATTTCAGGGAAAGGCTCGAGCGGAGGGCTCCTGGTGATGCTCGACCGATGCTCGAGGCGATATGTCATCGAGCACCTGAGCCACGTCAACCAGGACGAGGTCATCGCCGCGATAAGGAGAATGAAACGAAGAAAGGCCCTCGGGACGGTGCGAAGCGTCACGACAGACAACGGCTGCGAGTTCCTCGACCAGGAAAGGCTCGACCGCACCTTCAGGTCCGAGGTCTACTACACGAGGGCCTACGCCTCCTACGAGAAAGGCGCCATCGAGAACTGCAACAGGCTAGTAAGGAGATGGTACCCGAGGGGAACCGACTTCAACCAGCTCACAAGACGGCAGATCCAGCAGCTGGAGGACTGCATCAACTCAATCCACAGGGAATCACTCAACGGAGAAACCGCATATGCTTACGATTCACGTATGGCCAAGGTGGCTTAAGGCGTTTTTGCTGGCCCACGACCTTTACAAGTCACCCAACGGCCCACCGCCTGCCCACCCGCTCCAACTGGGTAGCCGATGGGGTGGTTGAGATGCAGAACCGTCGTGTTCGGCAGCTTGAGCGCCTTCTTCAGCGCGTCCTGGTCCATCGTGCGCCGGCAGACCGTGGCAAGTCCGTTCGCCGCGCAGTAGAGGTGGATGTTGCCGGACACGATGCCGGCGTCATAGTGCGAAAGCGTGCTCCAATTGCCCTTGTACACCGGATCGCTCACGTCGGCTGTTATCAGCAGCGAGACAGGGGCGGTCGCGCGGCGATGGAGCTGCCGACTGCTACGGGCGCATGACCTTCATGGAGAGGAGGCGTACACCGGCGCCGTTGAACCTGAACTTCCCCTCCTTGACTCGGCGCAGGAACTTCGCGCACGCGTCGGACTCGAGGACCGCCTTCTCCGCGCCGTCGACAAAGAGGGACACCTCACCGTCCTTGTACACGATCGCGAGGCGCACATTTCCGTCCGCATGCCGAAACGGAACCGGCTCTCCGTCACCGCCGTCCTTGACCTCGTTCCACTCGCCGAACATCGCCGTCGCGCCGGACTTCTTCGAGAAGCGCAGCACCAGATACGGATAGTCGCCGCTGTCCGCAAGCGCGGGATCGGCCGGCTTCTCGTAGAACTCGAAGCGCCATTCGTCGCGCTTCCCGTCCGGCGCGATTTCGACCTCAACCCGGAACTCGCCAGGCGCGATGACGTCCCATTCGAGGCTGCCGGACGACTTGTACTGTCCGGCGGGGAAGGCATACTCCCCGTTCATGCGCCAGCGCCCGTTGTAGGTGAGCCACGACGTCTTGTCGCCCGGGAACGTCGCCGCTATCTCCTTGCCCGCAGGAAGGTCAGTCTTCATCCGCGCCGCCAGCCCCATCACCGCGAGATACTGGCTCTCGGCGCGGTCAGGCTTGACGCCGCGCACGCGCATCTCCTCGGCGCCAGCAAGGAACCCGGCGAAGTCGCCCGCGGCAAAGAGCGTCTGCAGCCGCCGCATCTCCTTCTTGTTCCTCCCCGAAATGCCGTCCCAGATCATCCACCAGTGGCTGAGGTCCTGGACGATGCTCCAGGTCTCGTTCGGAAGCGTCCCGTGCCAGAACGAGGCGAAGGTGTCGCCGGCCTTGTCCCAGTCGCCCTTGACGGAGTAGGCGAACGCCGCGAACACGCCGGCCTCCTGGCTGATGTCGCCAAACGTGTTCGCGTTCTTGATCTGCGGAAGGCAGACCTCGATTATCCGTTCGAGCTCGTTGGTGTGCTCGCGGAAGTACTCTACCTGCTGCGCGCCGGAATCCTTCACCATCCGCAGGATCGCCTCGGCGTACATGTACGGAACCATCGTGTCGTGGCGCTTCGTCTCGTAGCAGCGATCGGCGAACGCCTTCATTTTCGCAAGCGACCCGCACCAGCGCGGATAGCAGTTGTACCAGAGGTAGCTGTCGAAGAAATTCTCAAAGTCCGCCTGCACCGCCGTCGCGCCAACGAAAACCTCGTCGTCGAACGGACCGAGCCCCGCGAAGAGATACGCCGCCTCGGGATACTTGTGCAGCTCCCAGGCGCGCCTGAACGCGGCACGGCACGCCTCGCCGTGGTCGCCGTAGCCCTTCCAGCCCGCTTCCGTGACCGTGTTCGCGTAGCCGCCGCCGCGCGCGGACCATGCCGCGGACTTCTCGATGTTGATCCTCAGAACGAGCTGCAGCCATTCATCCGCAGACTCCTTCTCGAGACGTCCCGCTATCTCCTTCGCCCACGAGGTGCCAAACACACCGTTGTTGCGCATGGTCCAGAACACACACCGCATATCCTCGCCGGAGAACTTGCCGTCGACGATCCAGTCCGCCAACGCGCCGGCGGCATTCTTGTTGTCCACGAGCGCCTTGACCATCGCCGCAAACGGCTTCTTCGCCGTGCGGCCGAGGATCTCCACGAGCCGCCTGCGGTCGCCGAAGCGCCCATAGCCGCCGGTTCCCCAGATGTACTGGACGGACGCCTCCATCACCTTGCGCTCGGGTTCCGTCGCCTGTCCCCCAGGATCCATCTGCGCCATCAGGAACGGCTTGAGCTTCGTGTCGCGGAATGACGCGCACGTCTCGATCGACGTATTCGTGCGGATGTTCTCGCTCCAGTCCTTCAGCCAGGTGTCGAACCCGCGGCTGGCCGGCCGCTCGTCTTCCGCATCCTCCTCTTCGTCGTCCTCCTCTTCTTCGTCCTCTTCGTCCGCGCCGGCTGAGGCTTTCCGCTCCATTTCCGCGCGGTAGGCGTCGCGCGCCCGCCTGAACTGCCTGAACCGATCCTCCTGCTCACCGACGAGGCTCGCCTTGCGCTCCTCCAGATGCGCGGGCACGGCCATCGCGTGCGCCTCGGCGAACGCCTTTTCGTAGAGCGGGATGTACTTGTCGGCGATCCGCCCGAGCACAATGGAGTTCGAGTATTCCATCATCTCCCGGCTGCGCCGGCGCCGATCCTTCTTGGACTCCTTCCCCTTCGGCGCGGGGAACTTCTCGCGCGCCTCCGCCGCCGCGTCCGCGATTTCCTTCTGCATCTCGGCGTCGTGGCGGTTGAGGACGGCCTCGATGGGCTTGACGTACTTCTCGAGGTCAGGCGCGAGGCGGATTTCCTCTTCGAGCTTCGCGAGGTACTTCTTGGGCCCGCCGCGCTCGTAGCCGAGCGTCGTGACCGTCTTTCCGGACGCGTCCAGGACGAGCACCGTCGGAAACTCCTCCACGCCGTACTCCTTGGTCAGGCGGCGGTTGTTCTTCCTGCCGGTATCGGAGAGGAGGTTCTTGTCCATCGGGTTGTCGATGTAGACGAGTTCGTAGGTGTTCGTCGCGACCCCGAGGAACGCCTTCTTCGAGAGGACCTCCTTCTCAAGCCGCATGCACCAGCCGCACCAGTCGCTGCCGCTGAACACGGCGACGATCTTGCGTCCGTTGCCGGCCGCGCGCTTCATCGCGGCGTCGAGGTCGTCGGTGAACCCCTTCGGCGTGGACGTCGCCGCAGCGGCGCCAAAGGCCGCAGAGACAACCGCCGCGCAGGCGACGGCCCTGATTCCGCGCCGGACGGCGCACTGGGTGCGCATTGTATTGAGCAGTTTCATGATGGGCGTATTGGTTATGTGGTTCCTGGAACGGTTTTAGCGGCTCTAGCGGCTGATCGCCACCGCTGGGTAGCCGATAGGATGGTTGAGATGCAGGATGATGTTGTCGCCGAAGTTGAGTGCCTTCTTCAGCGCATCGCGGTCCATCGTGCCGCGGCAGACTGTGGCAAGTCCGTTCGCCGCGCAGTAGAGGTAGATGTTGCCGGACACGATGCCGGCGTCGTAGTGCGAAAGCGTACTCCAATTGCCCTTATACACCGGATCGCTCACGTCAGCTGTTATCAGCAGCGAGACAGGGGCGGTCGCGGCAAACGACTGCGCGCCCGCCACCGCCTTGCGCAGATCGGCGTCACACACCTTGACGAGAACATTCTCCTTCGCGTCGTAGCGATAGGCGCCGGACTTCATGATCGCGTAGACCATTATGGTCTGCTTGTTCATCCCCGTCGCGTTGGTGCGCTTGTCCGGGCGGTTGAATCCGTTTGCCGCCCACAACACCCCGGACAGCACGTCCATCGGAACGTCCTTGTCCGAAAACGCCCGCTCGGAATGCCGCGCCTTGAGCGCCTGCATCACCGTCACGCCGGAATCCGCATCAGGCGCAGGGAGCTTTATCGTCTCCGCACCCAAAACACCAGTCACGACCAACCCCAGAACAACAGACAGCATAGATTTCATATTCCAACCTCCTTTGTTGTCTTGTGGCGCATTTTCAATTTCCACGACTTGAGATTGTTGTCTATGCAGATAAACGCCTGTCCAGGTCTGCGAAGGCGTTTTCGATCGCCTCGACATGATACAGTTCGTACATCCCAACGGCATAGTCGACGAGGTTCTTGGCCTGAAGGCGGCGATAGGCAACATCGGCCGTCACGCCGAGATGTTCGGCGTATCGTTCCAGCAGATAGATGAAGAAGCTGAATTCCCTGCTCATGTCATTCCATCCTCAAATCGGACGTAAGATAGAAAGCGCGACCAAAATCCAGCGCGCGGACACCGGACATCAGCCTCGGCTCCGCTACCTCAACATTGCTCCCATGGTACAGTTTCATCAATTAATCTTCCCGCCTTAAGGAAAAGATGGTGGTATTATCGCATTTCCGGCCTCAAAAGTCAATACTGGCGCGGCACAGCAATCAACAAACATGTTCATTTGTTGTCCTCAATCCAAAACCTCCTTGAAATATGGACAGATGGCGACATATGTGCCGTCCTTCATGCGGAAACCTCCGGGAATCGTCCCGAGCTGCGTGAATCCGAGCCGTTCGTAGAGGTGGCGGGCGTGGACGTTCCCCTCGACGACGGCGTTGAACTGGAGGATCCCAAAGCCGTGCGCCTTGGCCTGCGCAAGGCAGTCGAGGACAAGCTTCTCGCCGAGATGCCGTCCGCGGCAGTCGGAACGCACGGCATAGCTCGCGTTGGCGATGTGTCCGCAGCGCCCGACGTTGTTCGGATGGAGGATGTAGAGGCCGAGAACTGTCCCGTCGTCGTCGACCGCAACGCCCGTATGCGTCTGCGCGGCAAAGAACTCCGCCCCCGTCTCGCGCGTCAGCGGCTCCTCCTGCGGAAAGGCGTCGCCCGCCTCCACGATCTCGTTCCAGACGGCAATCATGCCATCGATATCGTTGTTGTCGTATTTTCGGATTGTCATGTTGATTGGCTTTCCCTCGATTGGATGGTAGTCGAACAGTGGCAGCGGCCGTTGGCGCGGCGAGGGCAGTTCGACTTGGCCGCTCCGCCCGTGCCGAGGCAGCGGTAGCAGATTTCGTTTTCAAGCGGTGCGCCGGCGAAGGCAAGCGCCTCGTGCGTCAGGAACGCCTGATGCGAGGTGACGATCACGTTGGGGAGCGACACGAGAAGCGACAGCGTCTTGTTCTGCCGCGTAACGTCCGAACGATCCTCGTAGAACCATTCGCTTTCCTCTTCGTACACGTCCAGCCCGGCTGCGCCGACCGTGCCGTCGCGCAATGCCGAGAGCAGCGCCTCCGAATCGACAAGCCCGCCGCGCGAGGTGTTGATGAGCGTGAAGCCGCGCTTTGCCTTGGCGAGCGTGTCGGCGTTGATGAGGTGCTTCGTTTCGGGGAGAAGCGGACAATGCAGCGAGACGATATCCGACTCGGCGAGAAGCCTGTCGAGCGTGACATATTCAAGCCCCGTCGCCGGATTCGGGAATGCGTCGTAGGCGAGGACTCGCATTCCGAACCC
>CACXRO010000028.1 GCA_902770045.1 uncultured bacterium | reverse complement strand
GAGGCAGGCGGCGAAGCCGGCGCGGGCGGCATCGTCGTTCGGATGCACCGCGATCAGGGTCTCGTAGCACTTCATCGCCTGCTGGACCTTGCCCAGCCGGTAGAACGTGTCGCCGTTGCGCGCAAGGCGTTCCAGGCGGTCGACGAGGATCGGGTCGGCGGAGTTGCGCAGCGCCGCGCGCCGCCAGCAGTCGACCGCGTCGTCCAGCGTTTTCTCGTCGCCCGCCTTCGCCGCGGCGATGTTGCCCTCCAGCACCAGCCGCCGTACGACCTGCATGGAGCGGATCTCCGCGCGCGTCTCGGCGGCGATGTCGTCGTCGATGCCGGCGAAGTCAATCCAGTCGAGCCGCGGCACTTCGCGGGTCACGAACCACTGCGGCAGCACCTTCCCCTCGAGCTTCTCCTCGAACGCCGGCATCACCTCCTCGCGCGAGCCGGCATAGCTCGCAAACGCGCCAACGGGCGAGCCGAGTCCGGAATCCGCGGCAAAGCGCTCAAGCGCCGCGGCGAGCGGAAGCGCGGCTTCGCGTCGGCCGACAAGCAGCCAGTGGCGCTCGCCCGGCATCCAGAGCCGCACGCACTTGCCGGGGAACGACACCAGCCGCCGCCGGAACTCCGCCGCGTCCATCTCGCCGACGTCGACGAGTTCGGCTGCCTCGCCTTCGCCGCGTCCGGACGGGAACTCCAGCGCCTCGATGTCCGCCGCGGCGGCCTTCACCGCCTCGCCCGGCGGCGGCGGCGGAAGCTTCGGCTTCGCGTCGCGGGAGAAATGGCGCAGCGCAAGCGCCGCGGACGCGGCGGCAAGCGCGGCGACGGCGACCACGGCGAGGACTCGCGCGCGGCGGGTCACCCGAGGCGCTCCCTGATTGCGGCGACAGAGCGCTCCACCACGCCGCAGCGCGACTTCACCGCCGCCGCCGCGCGCTCGCCGAGCCGGACCGCGTCCTCGCCGCCATCCATCAACCTCGCCACCTCGGCCTCGAGCCGGACGGGCGAGTCAACCTGGACGATCGCGTCGGCGGCGAGGAGGTCGCTCATCACCGGACGGAAGTTCTCGGTGTAGGGCCCGACCACCGTGGGCTTGCCGCAGAGGCACGGCTCGATCATGTTCTGCGATCCGTGAGCGCAGAGCGACTTGCCGACGAACACCACGTCCGCGAGCGCATAAAGCCCCATCAGCTCGCCGGTCGTGTCCGCGAGCAGCACCGGCGGCGCGCCGTCCGCGGCAGTCGCGGGCGCGGCGTCGCCACGCGAGCGGCGCACGCACCTGAAGCCGGCGCTGCGGATGTTCGCCTCCACCGCGTCCGCCTTCTCGAAGTGCCGCGGGGCGATCACCAGCACCGGCGCCGGACCTTCCGCGCCCTTCGCGCGCCGCGCCTCCAGGAGCCGCCGGTAGATGCCCAAAAGCGCCTCGTCCTCGCCTGGCCAGGTGGAGCCGCCGAGCAGGATGCGCCCGCGCTTCCCGACCGGACCGACCGCCGCGGCGATCCACTCCCCGAGCTCCGCCTCCTTGGCGGGATTGCGGCGGGCGACGTCGAACTTGAACGAGCCGGAAACCTCCACGCGGTCCGCCGGCGCTCCGGCGGCGACGAGGCGGGATCGGTCGAGCGCGCTCTGGGCGAAGATCTCGGCAAAGCAGTGGAAGACGTCCTTGAACAGCCACCGCGCGGCGCGGTAGCGCGGCGCGCTGCGGTCGGAGACGCGGGCGTTGACGAGGAACACCGGCACGCCGTGCTTGGCGGCGCGGCGGATGAAGTTGGGCCAGATCTCCGACTCCACCAGCACCACCGCGCGCGGACGCACCGTCTGGTGCGCGGCGCGGACGAAGGTCGGAAAGTCGAGCGGGTTGTAGACGAGGACGTCCCTTTCGCCGACTTCGCGCTCGGCCATCTTCCAGCCGGTCGACGAGGTGGTGGAGAAGCAGAAACGGACCTCCGGCTCCACGCGCCGCCACTCGCGCATCAGCTGGCCGGCGACCTGCACCTCGCCGACGGAGACGGCGTGGATCCAGACGAAGGCGGAAGCACTGGCGTGCGGGTCGTGGGAATCGGATAGCGCGTCGCGCCGGCCGAGCGCCTTCAGCACCGGCTCAGGATAAAGCGCGAAGCGGTCGCCGAAGCGCGCCGCATATCCGCCGCGGCGGAGCATCCGCACCAGGAACCCAGGCAGCAGAAACGGATAGACGAGCAGGAAGAGGATGTTGTAGACCGCCCACTTCATCGCCGCCGCCCTCCTATTTCCTGAGCAGGGACAGCGAGAGCAGCTTCACGGTCTCGCGCGGAATGGTGAAGATCGCGTCGGCCGAGCCGACGGTGGCGTAGCGTCCACCGTCCGGCGCCTTGCCGCCGACGAGGACGTTGCGGCGGACCATTCCCTCGCCGCCGCGGTCGACGGCGAGCGTGAGCGCGGGGCGGTCGAGTCCGTAGCGGCCGAGGTCGGCGGCGGACGCCTTGAGCGCCACGACGCCGGAGGCGCGGAGCGGGTTGAGCGCGGCGAGCACCTTGGCGATGGCCACCTCGTCGGCAACCGCGTTGCCTTCGGCGGACTCGGGGCTCCACGCCGTGCGTTCGCGGGAGTAGACGACGGACACCGGCTTCTGTCCGGCCGATGTCGCGACGAGGCGCGTCACGAGCGCTGGGTCGACTGCAATCACCTCGCGCGAGCGGAGGTCCTCGAGCCGTGTGGTCCCGAGCAGACGCCGGCGGGACACCGCCACCGCCTCGGCGTTGGTGCCGACGGAGACCGACACCGCGTCACCTCCGTCGCCGGCGTCGGCGGCGGAGAGCGCGAGGATACGGTGGAGCAGCGCCTCGGCGGCCTTGGCGTCGGCCGGCGCGGCGACCGGCGACTCGAGCCGCCAGGCGCCGTCCTGCTCGCGCGCCAGCGCGCAGGTTACGTCGCCGTCGGCGACGGCGAAGGCGGCGACCGCGGAGGCCTCGAGCGGGAAGGGACGGGAGTCGGAGAGCTTGGCCGGCACCTGGAGGACGGCGTCGCGGAGCGCGGCGTCGACGGTGACCACGGCACCGCCGTTCTGGACGAGGGCGTAGACGCTGGCGTCGTCCGCCGCCGCGCCGAAGGAGACGCGGCGGTCCTCGCCGTCGCCGCAGCGCAGCGAGACGGTGATCGCGGAGTCGGGGTCGAGCCCGTAGCCCGAGAGCAGCGAGGCGGAGACGCTCGCCGCCTCGTTGGAGGAGCCGACGGGCCAGACGAAGGACTTTGCCTCGGCCGCGGAGAGAAGCGTGAGGAACGCATCGACCTTGTCGGCGGCGGACTGCCCTTCCTGGGTCTTCCAGCCGCTGCCGCCGCGCTCGAACGAAAGCGGCTGCTCGCCCGGACGCTTCACGTCGAAGGAGGCGACCGACTCGGCGCCGAGCGGAAAGACGCCGCGGTCGCGGAACGCCTCGGCGGAGAGGTCGGCGGCGGCGAACACCGCGGCAGGCACGACGCAGACGGAGCCGGAGCCCTCGACGGCGGCGTAGACGCCGTTGGAGGACGGAGTGTCGACGCCGAAGGAGACTGACACGGAATCGGAGCCGTCGCCGGCGCCGCCGAGCATCACCACGAGGCGCGGCGTCTCGAGTCCGAAGTCGGAACGCTCGCGGCCGAGCTTCAGGAGCTCCGCCTCGGAGATCACGTCCTCCGGCTCGGCGAAGGACACGGCGTCCACGAGCCGGAGCACGGTCTGGGCGTCGGCGCGCGCGGCGTAGGGGGAGACGATGCGCCATTCGGCGTCGCGCTCGAGCACGGTGGCGGGTTCGCCGACGCGCGAGACGACGAGCCGGGCGGGGTCGGCCGGGACGGCGGCGAGGCGTCCGTCGGCCTGGACGCGCGCCTCGGGAGCGTAGACGCCGACGACGAAGTATGCCACCACCGCGGCAATCGACCCGACGAGAAGCCAGAGTATGGCGCGCGCGTTGCTCATCGCCTGATCCTCCTGCGGAAGACTACTGCCGAAAGGACGAGGAACACCAAAAGCGGCGCCAGCGCCGAGGAGGCGAGGGTGAGCTTGAGGCGCGAGGCGCGGTCAAGTCCGGTGGAGAGGACCGCGGGGTCGGCGCTCGGCGCGCCGGTGAAGTCGGTGCCGGAGAGATAGGCTACCGCGTTGAGGAAGAAGTCGCGGTTGGCGCTGGCGCGCGCTGCGAGGGCGGCGTTGGAGACGAACGCCGCGTCGCCGACGGCGACGATGCGCGCCGGGCGGATGGCGAGGTCGCTGCCGGCGCCGGCGCCGCGCTCGGCCGCCGCCACGACGGCGGCGCCGCCGGCGCGGGCGAGGGGCAGGAACTCGATGCGGTCGGCCCCGGCGGCGCTCTCGGCCGCCGCGGAAAGCTCGAAGGAAAGCGGGCGGTCGAGGACGATGCGCGAACCGGCGAGGGCGGAGGAGACCGGATGGTCGGCGAAGTCGGAGACGATGACGTCGGTGCCGGAGATGGTCTTCTGGTCCTTGAGCGGCTTCACCACCGGACGCATTCCCCAGGCCGGCAGCAGCGGCGCCACGCCGCCGGTGCCGGGGCGCCCGAGCATCACCAAGAGCCGCCCGCCATCGCGCAGGAACGCCTCGATGCGCCCAAGCTCGGCGCGCGAGAACTCGTCCTTCGCGCCGGCGACCACGAGGAGCGCGCAGTCGGCGGGGATCGGCGACTCGGCGGCGAGGTCGACGGCGACGTTGCGGTAGCCCTCGCGGGCGATGTCGCGGGCGATGTCGCTAAGTCCCCAGGAGCCGTAGTCGTCGAAGCGGGCCTCGCCGTGCCCGACGGCCCAGCAGACGTCGCGGTGCTGGGGCGGGCTCACGAGGCTGCGGAGCGCGGGCGCGAGGTCGTTCCAGCCCGCGCCGTCGGCGAGGTCGAGGACCGCGGTGCGACGTCCCTTCTCGAAGACGATGCTGCCCTCGCGGGCGCCGAGGCGCGCCAGGCGTCCGGCGGAGCCGATGTCCCAGCGCGGGTCGACGTAGCGCACCTCGAGGCGCAGCCCGCCGAGCGAGTCGGCGGCGCGGCGCAGCGCGCGCAGGCGCCGCGCGACCTCGCGGAAGCGCGGGTCGCGGCGCGAGAGGAAGGCGGTGGCGGAGACGGAGCCGGAGGTCTCGGAGATCGTGCGGCGGAGGCGCGGCGAGAAGTCCCCGCCGCCGCCGGAGGCGAACTCGAACGAGACGTTAAGCCGCGCCGCGAGCGCCGTGACCGCGACGGCGAAGAAGGCGGCAAGCGCCAGCGCGAGCGCGGTGGATGCGCGGAGCATGCGCGAGCCGCGGCCGACGAGCCGCAGCGACGAGACCGACTTCGAGGCGACGAACAGGGCGAGGACGGTGAAGACGACGTAGGCGACGGCGGTGCCGAGCGTCACCGAGCCGGACACCATGTCGGCGACGTGGGCGTCGAACGGGAAGTCGCCGAACACGGTGCGCCCGGCGGCCGAGAATGACAGCAGCGCCTGCCAGACGCCGCGGGGCAGCGCGGCGAAGAGGATAGCCGAGGTGCAGAAGGACGCGGCGGAGTTCGCGAACGCGGCGCTCACCGCCGAGGCGGCGGCGCACCAGAGCGCGCCCTGCGCGGCCAGCGCGCCGAACGCGGCTATCACCTCGCTCCAGTCGGCGCCGTCGAGCGCGGCGGGGGCGAAGGCGGCGAGCGCAAGCCCGCACGAGGCGAGGGAGAGCGCCACGACGAGCAGCAGGGCGAACCACACGCCGACGAACTTGCCAACCACGAAGTCGCGCTCGCGCACGGCGACGGAAAGCAGCAGGTCGGTGCGGCCGGTGCGGCGCTCGTCGCTCCACACGTCCATCGCAAGGAACGCCGCCGCCACCGGCAGCAGCGCCGAGGCCGAAAGCGCCCAGAGCGCGACGACCGACGCGCTCGTCCCCTCGGCCGCCTCGAGCCGCAGCGAGAAGAGCGCCGCGACGGCGGCCATGAACAGCCCCGCCGCCAGCGCGGTCGGGAACTGGCTGCGCAGCCGGCCGACGGTGCGCCGGAAGGTCACCGCGACCGGGCTCACGGCTCCACCTCCCCCAACGCCGCGGCGACGCGCTCGCAGAGCACCGCGCGGTCGGTTCCGGAAGCCGGCACCGACGCCGACACGATTCCGTTCCTGAGCACGAGGAAGCGCGTGGTCCACTTCGCGAAGTCGGCGATCTCGTGGCCGGTGACGATGACGGACGAGAACGCCGCCGCGTCGGAGAGGATGTCGCCCGCCGCCTCGCGCATGGTGCGGTCGAGCCCGGCGAGGAAGTCGTCCAGCAGCAGCACGCGCGGGCGCAGCAGCAGCGCGTCCGCGAGCGCCACCCGGCGGCGCATCCCGGCGGAGAGCCGGCGCACCGGCTCGCGCATGAGGTCGTCGACCCGACAGAGCTCCGCCGCCTCGCCGACGCGGCGCCGCACGCGCTTCGACGGCTCGCCCTTGAGCCGCGCGCGGTAGTTGAGGTACTCCTTCACCGTCATGTCGTCGTAGAGCGCCGGGCTCTCCGGCAGGTAGCCGAGCTGTCGCCGGTAGCGGAGCGGGCGCGCGAAGGCGTCCGCGCCGTCCGCCAGCACCGCGCCGGAGTCCGGCGCCATCAGCGTGGCGAGGATCTTCAAAAGCGTCGTCTTGCCCGCGCCGTTCGGACCCACCACGCTCACGATCTCGCCGGGCGAGACCACGAACGACACGTCCCTGAGGACGGTCTTGCGCGCGTAGGAGAAGGCGAGGTTGCGGACGTCGAGCATCAGTCGATTTCCACTATCTGCCCGCCGGCGAGGCGGCTGCGCTCCGCCGCGAAGCAGATGAGGTGGCTCTGGAGCGCCTGCGCGGTCGTCTCGCGGATCTCGTCGGGGTCGCCGCGGCGGAGGATTCGGATCGTCTCGGAGACGAGGTTGAAGTCCCCTCCGCCGTGGCGCGAGCGGTTGGGCAGGCGGTAGTTCAGCGGCACCCCGGTCTCGACCGGGTTGTCGTCGAAGCGGCAGATGTCGAGGTTCTCGCCGTCGCCCACGATCTCGCCGCGGGTAAGCGCGATGCGGGTGGTGCGGATGTTCTTCGCGGTGAAGCCGGTCATCACGTGGCTCACCGTGGCGCCGCCCTCGAACTCCATCGTCACCGTCTGGTGGTCCGGGACGTCGTTGTCGCTCTGGTAGACGCACTTGCCGTACTCGGTCTCCTCGATCAGCTTCTGCATCGCGGCGTCGGAGTTGTCGGCGAAGAGGTACTTGAGCTCGTCGTGGTCGACGTACATGTTCCGCGCGCTCCACACGCAGCGGCGCTCGATCGCCGGCGGGCAGTCCACGCACCGCAGGGCCGCGCCGCGCGGCATCATCTCGCGGCGGAAGAGCTTGATCGAGCCGAAGGACGACACCTTGAGGCACTTCCGGCCGATCCACCAGATGAAGAGGTCGAAGTCGTGCGAGCACTTCGCGAGGATGATCGGCGAGCTCTTCTTCGAGTTCGCCCAGTTGCCGCGCACGTAGGAGTGGGCAACCTTCCAGAACCCGGCCGACTCCTGGTGCGCGATCGACACCACCTCGCCGAGCTCGCCGGAGTCGATGAGCGCCTTGATGTGGGCGAAGTAGCGCGTGTAGCGCAGGACGTGGCCCACCACCACCAGCCGCTTCTCGGCGAGCGCGCACTCGATCACCTCGCGGCACTCCGCCTCGGTCGGCGAGATCGGCTTCTCGAGGATGAGGTGGTAGCCGGACTTCAGCGCCACCAGCGCCGGCTCGTGGTGGAGAGCGTCTGGCATGGTGATCATCACCAGGTCCGCCTCGGGCTTCTCGTCCAGGCACTCGCGCCAGTCGCTCCAGTACTTCTTCGCCGGGATGGACTCGGCCTGCACCGGGTCGGCCACGCCGACGATCTCGAGCTGGTCCGGGTGTTCCTTGGCGTATTCAGCGTAGGCGCGGCCGCGGTAGCCCGCGCCGAGCACGATGGCCTTGAGCTTCTTCATTTCCCTGTCAGCGCTCCTATCGCTATGCGGATGTCCTCGGCGCGGCGGTCGCCGCCCTCGCGCTCGACCACGTAGTTGCCGCGGTAGCCGAGCGCCTCGAGCCGGCGCACGAACTCCGCGCCGCCGACCTCGCCCTCGCCCCACGGAACCTCGGTCCCCCAGGTGCCGGGCTCCTTGGTCTCGCACGCGTCCTTCACGTGCACCGAGCGGATCCACGGATAAAGCGTCCTGAGCGCCTCCAGCGGCCGCCCCTTCGCATAGAGGATCATGTTCGCGGGGTCGAAGTTGATGCCCACGCCCGGCACCGCCGCCATGAACCTGGCGAGGTCCGCCGCGGTCTCCTGGCCCGACTCGAGGATCAGCACCACGTCGTTCTTCGCGCACTCGTCGCGCATCCACTTCACCCGCTCGACGAACTTGGCGAACGCCTTCGGGTCGGACTCGTCCAGGAAGCCGGCGTGCGTCGACATGTAGCGGCAGCCGAGCTCCTTGGTCATCGCCGCGCCGCGCGAGACGATCCGCTTGTTCGCCTCCCAGGTCGCGTCCGGCACGATGCCGCCCGTCGCGCGGATGGAGTCGAGCGTCGAGTAGTCCTCGCCCACCATGCCGACCATCGTCGCCATCACGTTCCACTCGCCCGACGCCACCTTGTCCTTGACGAACTGCCAGGTCGACGGCGGCTCCGCCGCGCCGTGGCGCTCGTCCGGCGCGATGAACGGCCCGAGCGCGAGGTGGATCCCCTTCACGCCAGACTTCTCCATCTGGACCGCGACGCCGGAAAGCGGCTCGCGCCAGCTCCAGCTGCACACGCCCACGCGCGCGGGGTCGATCGCCGCGGAAGGCGCAGTGGTGCGGCAGCCGGCGGCGACGAGCGCGACCGCGGCAAACGCCGCGGCCCGACGGAAAAGCGCAGATCTGGAAATTGCCATCTTCAGCCCCCCGTTATTCGCCATAGACGCTGCCGAGCGCGTCCGAGATCATGTCGACGACGTCCTCGAGGTCGTCCTCGCCGAGCGTCAGCGGCGGCAGGAACCTCACGACGTGCGCGCCGGCGGTGAGCGTCAGGAGCCCCTGCCCCTTGAACGCCTCGACGAGCTCCTTCGCCTCGCCCTCGCAGACGAGCCCCAGCATCAGCCCCTTGCCGCGCACTTCGAGGAGCGCGTCGTACTGGTCGACGAACCCCTGCAGCGCCTCGCGCAGCAGCTCGCCCACCTTGACCGCGTTCTCGAGCAGCCCCTCGGACTCGATCGTGTCCAGCACCGCGAGCGCCGTCGCCGCGGCGACCGGGTTGCCGCCGAAGGTCGAGGCGTGGGCGGAGACCGTGAAGACGTCCGCCAGCTTCGCGTTGGAGACAAGCGCGCCCATCGGCAGGCCGCCGGCGAGCGCCTTCGCGCAGGTGAAGAGGTCGGGCTTCACGTCGTAGCCCTGCCAGGCAAACCAGGTGCCGGTGCGGCCGATGCCGGACTGCACCTCGTCGACGATCATCAGGAGGTTCTTCTCGTCGCAGAGCTGGCGGACGCCGCGCATGAACTCCTCCGTCGCCGGCGTCACCCCGCCTTCGCCCTGCACCGCCTCGAGCATCACCGCGACCGTCTTGTCGCCAATCGCCGCCTTGACGCTATCGAGGTCGTTGTAGTCGGCGTAGGCGAAGCCCACCGGCAGCGGGTCGTAGCCCTCCTGGCACCACGCCTGCGCCGTCGCCGCCACCGTGGCGAGCGTGCGCCCGTGGAAGCCCTGGCGGAAAGTGACGATCTCGTAGCGGCCGCCGTTCGCCGCGCCCCAGCGCCGCGCAAGCTTGATCGCCGCCTCGTTGGCCTCCGCGCCGGAATTGCAGAAGAACACCTTGCCGCCGAGCCCCGAGAGCTCCACCAGCCGCTCCGCGAGCTTGATCGCCGGCACGTTGGCGTAGAGGTTGGAGCAGTGGGTGAACACCGACGCCTGCTTCTGGATCGCCTCCACCACCTTCTTGCAGCCGTAGCCAACCGACTGCACGCCGATGCCGCTGGTGAAGTCGTAGTACATCATCCCGTCGGCGTCACGCACCGTCAGCCCCTTGCCCGAGGCGATTACCGTCGATGGCGCATACGTCGGCATCATCACCGCGCGGTAGCGCTCCAGCAGTTCCTGTGTCTTGTCACTCATTGGGTTATCTCCGTTCCCACGCCCTGTCGCGTGAATATTTCCAGTAAAAGCGAATGGTCCATGCGCCCGTCCACCAGGTGCACCTTGCGCACGCCCTCGCGGATCGCCGCCTCGCAGCTCTCGATCTTCGGCAGCATCCCGCCCGAGATCGTGCCGTCCGCCTTGAGGACCTCGGTCTGGGCGAGGCTTAAGGTGGAGAAGAGCGTCGAGGGGTCGTCCGGGTCTTTCATGAGCCCCGGGACGTCCGACACCAGCACGAACTTCCTCACCTTCAGCGCCTTCGCGAGCGCCGCCGCCGCGATGTCGGCGTTGACGTTGTAGAGGTGGCCGTCGGCGACGCCGGTCGCGACCGGGGTCACCACCGGGACGATTCCGGCGTCGAGCATCTCGCGGACCGCGCGGGTCGAGACCTCGACCACCTCGCCCACGTAGCCGCGGTCGGGGCGCTCGATCTTCCTCGCGCCGAAGATCCAGTTGCCGTGGAGGGGCTTGGCGTTCGCGCCCAGCCGGCCGAGCCGGCCGACGATGTCGGGGTTGACCACATTGTTGAGGGTGCGCCGGACGATCTCCATCGTCTCCTCGTCGGTCACGCGCTGGCCCTCGACGAACGCCGGCTCGTGGCCGGAGTCCCTGATGGCGCGGGAGATCGCCTTGCCGCCGCCGTGCACCAGCACCACCTTGATGCCGACGGCGTTGAGGAAGGCGAGGTCGCCGGAAATGGACTCGAGCTTCTCGTCGAACTCCATCACCGACCCGCCGAGCTTCACGAGCACCACCGAGCCCTTGAAGTCCTGAATGTACGGCAATGCCTCCGTAAGCACCGCCGCCTTCGCCTGCGCTGTATCCAGTCTATCCATGAATTTGGCATATTATACCATATTTTTGCGCTTCAATGGGCGCATCCACCGGATTTTCCGGGGCCCGCCCGCCGCAGTCATTATCGCCAATCTTCGATTTCAAGTCCGTCGAAGCGCAAAAAGTGCCTGGCGTTCCCGGTCACAAGGACGGCGTTGTGGCGCATGGCGGTGGCGGCGATGATCACGTCCGCATCGTCAACGCGCCTCCCCGCGGCTTCGGCCTTCGCCTTGAGCTCGCCAAACTTCTCCATCGTCTCGTCATCCGTGTGGCACACCGGAAGCAATGCCAGAAGCGACTTCACCTTCTCGCGGTTTTCATCGCGATGTTCCGACTTCTCAACTCCATAGAACAATTCGCCCTCGACCATGGCCGGTATTCGCAGATCGTCATTCTCGTCCGCGTCGACAAGCCGCCTCGCTACGGATTCATCCCCCCGAAGGAACCGGACGCAGATGTTCGTGTCGAGAATCGTCACAGTTCCACCTTCCTTCCCTGCGTCCTGTGGCATTCTATGTCGTCGATGATCTCTTCGGTTGAGCGCTTGTCTTTCCACGACCCGGCAAGTGCGCGAAGCGCCGCACTGCGTCCGCCGGCCGATGGCCTCGGATGCGCAGGGACATACATCACGTGCGAATCATTTTCGCAGACGGCGAACGGCAACCCGCGGTGCGAGATGGCCTGCTTGATGAAAATGGTGATGGCAGCGGAAAGGCTCAGCCCGAGGTTGTCGAACAGTTCATCCGCCTCGCGCTTTACATCGCTGTCTATCCTGAAGTTCACTTGTGTCATAAGCAGATTCCTCCTTTGTTGAGGCGTATTATAGCATATCTGCTTTATGGCGTAAAGTGCCACAATCGGTTTTGCTTACATTCTGATGCAAAAACCGCAATTGTAAGATTACGGTAGCGCGGGGGTCTGTCCCCAGATACTTAGCACCGCCGGGGAGGTGCCCATGCCGGCGATGAGGATTTGTCGCCTCTTGATCATGACAGCACCTCCCAGTGGCCGCCTCTTGAGGGTCCTACATGGCGGAGTTTCCCGGATTTGACAAGTGCTTTAAGATGCCATTCTACGCCTCTGACCGACAACTTCACGGCAATAGACAACTCATGGGCAGCAGCTGAAGGATTGGCGGTCAAATAGGCGATTATCTTCTCCGTACTCGACAACTTTCTCGCCCGCCTTTTCACCGAACTTTTCACCCTACTTTCCACCGAACTTTTTACCCTACTTTTTACCATAGTATTTACCATAGTTTTCACCATAGGTTTTACCATAGTCTTTCCTTCATCTGGCTCAGAGACAGGACGTTTCAGGATAACGCGAAAGTCGTCCGCGTCGTCCTCGGTCCATTCGGGGGCGGGGATGCCCCATTCCTTGCATTTTGCAATCATGTCCTCGGTGCCGGTCCCGGACTTTTCGATGTAGCCCTTCAGGTACATCGCCCGCGCCAGCAGCGGATTTACCGGCACCGACTTGTGTGTTTTCGATAGCTTGCCGATGGTCATGCCGTGCGGAAGGGACCCCGGACTCCAGACTTCAAGCCGGTCCTTGAAGAGCATGACCTGTACGCTTGCGTTGCTCGTGTAGTCGCGATGGACGATTGCATTGACTATGGCCTCTTTCACGGCATCGTAAGGCAATTCGAACTTTGGTAGCCGCGCTCATATCACCGCCTCACTATGCCAATCTATGCCCGCCATCGCCGCGGCGGAAACGGCGAACGGCGCAGTAGAGCGCACGAGTGTGTCGGTGTCCAATCTCACTACCGCGTATTATACCATATTTGCCCGGCTCTACTGTGCCTGGACGGCGGTGGCGGCGACGGTGTTGACGATGTCATCGACCGAACAGCCGCGAGAAAGGTCGTTGCACGGCTTAGCCAGCCCCTGCAGCACCGCAAAGCACGCCGCGCCGCCGAGCCGCTGGGTGATCTTGTAGCAGATGTTGCCAGCCTGGAGGTCGGGGAAGACGAGCACGTTCGCCCGACCCGCCACCGCGCTTCCCGGCGCCTTCGCCGACGCCACCGCCGGCACCAGCGCCGCGTCGAGCTGCAGTTCGCCGTCGACCAGCAGGTCGGGCCGGAGCCCCCGCGCCAGACGAGTCGCCTCGCGCACCTTCTCCACCAGCGCGTGCTCGGCGCTCCCCTTCGTCGAGAACGAGAGCATCGCCACCCGCGGCTCGGCGATGCCGCAGAGACGCCGCGCCGTGTCCGCCGTCGCCACCGCGATGTGCGCCAGCTCCTCCGCCGTCGGATTCGGGTTGACCACGCAGTCCGCGTACACGAGCAGTCCGCCCTCGCCGACCGCCGCGTTGCCGGTCTCCATCAGGAAGCTCGAGGAGACGAGCTTCATCCCCGGCGCGGTCTTGATGATCTGCAGGGCGGGACGGAGCATGTCGCCCGTCGAGTGGACCGCGCCGGACACCAGCCCGTCGGCCTCGCCCTCCTTCACCATCATCATCCCGAAGTACATCGGGTCCGCCACCAGCTTCGCCGCGCCCTCCTCGGTGAGCCCCTTCGCCCGCCGGAGCTCGTAGAGCGCCGCGGCATATCGTCCGCGCCGCTCCGCATCCGCCGCGATTCCCGCCGGAGTCAGCAGCACCGGCTCCGCCAGCCCCTCGGCGCAGATTACCTCCGACGCCGCGATGGTGCGCTGCTCGTCGCCCTCCGGCAGCACGATCCGCCGCCGGTCCGCCCGCGCCTTGGCGCGGATTGTCTCTGTCAAACCCATAGTTTCCTCCTTTGCCGTGTATTATAACATAGATTCAGTGGTCAGCAGCCAACAACCAGTAACCAGCAACCAACAACCAGCAACCAACAACCAGCAACCAGTAACCAGTAATAAGGATGGACTGTCCTCTTTACTGACCGCTGAACACTGGCTGCTGGTTGCTGGCTGCTGAATTAGTGGTCAGTGGGGTGGTCACCATTTCCAGGTCAGCGACGCGTAGGCGGAGATGCCGGCGGCGCGCTGGCCGGGGAAGACCTCGAAGCCCTGGTCGAAGAGGTCATCCACCCCGAGGCTGGCGGTGACATTCCGGAAAAACGGCAGCTCCCAGCCCGCCTCCGCGCGCGAGACGTTGCGGACGCGTTCGCCGCGTCGGACCGGATTGCGCTCCCACACCTCCACTCCCTGGCGCCAGGACAGCGAAAGACCGTCCGCGATCTCCCACCGGAGCGTGCCCACGAGTCCGGCGAGCGGATAGTCGAGCGCATAGCGCGAGGCGTAGCCTTCCACATCGGAGAACTTCTTCGCAAGCTCTCCCTCCACGCGCAGCGTCACTCCGCCGCCGAGCCGCCACTCCCCTTCGCCCGACGCGCCGAAGATGTCGACTTCGCCCAGGTCGGTCGCGTACCACGCCGACGATCGCGAGGTCTTGAGCCAGTCGACGAGATGGGAGCTGCGCGCGTAGAATACGCCGATGCGTCCCTCGGCGAAAACGCCCCCGGCGCCTTCCTGGCTCCGCTCGCGCACGAGATCGAGCGCGACGGTGCGGCGTCCCTTGAGCGGCAGGCCGGAATTGCCGAGCGAGGACGGCGACTCGTAGTTGAGCTCGGTGTAGCTCGGCGCGCGATACGCCTCGCGGTACGAGAGCTGCGCCTTGGTGCGCTCGTCGAAGCGGTAGGCGATTCCGCCGGCTCCGGAAAAGCGGCTGTTGTAGTTGCTGAAGAGGTCGGCCGCCGGTCCGAGCGAAAACTCCCAGTCGCCGACGGCGACGCCGGGGATTGCGGCGAGCGACTCCTGGACGCGCGAATGGTCGCCGAGCGACCGAGAGCGGATGATCTCGAAGAGCGTGTCGCTGCGCAGGTCGACGAAGAACATCTCCGAGAGGACGCGCCGCGTCGCGCCGTGGAGGACGACGGTGTCGGAGGTGTGGCGGTTTTCGTAGAACTCGTGGTCGTAGCGGTCGAGCCAGTAGACGTCGTGCTCGCGCTGCCAGGACACCGTCAGCTCGGCGGGCTGTCCGTCGCCGGCGTCGTACTTCCAGGAGCCGAAGAGCATGCCGCCGGCGTCCTCTTCCCAGGCAGGGTACTTCTCGTTCGCGCCGTAGGCGCCGCGCACGCCGAAGTCGCGCCAGAACCCGGCGACGAGCAGGTCCGCGCGCCAGTTCTCCGCCAGCGCGCCGACGCGTCCGCCAGCAGTCACCCGCCAGAGGGAATTGTCGTCGTAGCCGTCCACGCGGTCGGCGTGGGCCGAGTCGACGAACGCCCCCGCCCAGCCGCGCACGGAATCGGAAATCGCAAAGCCCTCCGCCGCGTCGGCGCGGACGAAGGCGAGGCCGCGCAGACCGGCGCCGGCGGTGACGGAGCCCTCGCGTCCCGACGGCGCGGAAAGCTCGAGCGCAAGCGCGCCGGCGGTGTGCCCGGCGGTGCGCCGCGCGAGATCGAGCGCGGTCGGCACGGCCGCAGCGCCGATCCACGCCGAAGGAACCGGCAGATCGGCGTTGAAGTGCTCGGTGTGGGCGTTGCGGAGCGGCGCGCCGGCGAGGACGAGTCCGGACTCGGAGAACGCGCCGGCGTTGACGCTCAAGTCGGCGAGACCTCCCGCCGGCCCCTGCTCGCGCGCGGCAAACGCCGCGCTCGCGCCGCACCAGGGCGCATCCGCCGGACTGACGGCGACGGCAACCAGCCGCTCGCCCCAGACCTCGACCGGCTGGAGCTCCTGAACGGAATTGGTCGCGGCGGAAAGAGCCGCCGCGATTAGAAGCGCACCTGTCATTTCTGAAGCCTACTCCTTGACCTTGGGCAGCTTCTCGAGGCTGAGCCGGATGTCCTCGTCGGTCGGCTCGCGGTCCTCCATCCTGCCGTCGTTGAACGCCTGGTAGGCGGTGAGGTCGAAGTACCCGGTGCCGGTGAGCCCGAAGAGGATGGTCTCCTCGCGCCCCTCGGCCTTGCACTTCAGCGCCTCGTCGATCGCCGCGCGGATGGCGTGGCTGGACTCCGGCGCCGGCAGGATGCCCTCGACGCGCGCGAACTGCACCGCGGCGGCGAAGACGTCGGTCTGCTTCACCGAGACGGCCTCCATGAGCTTCTGGTCATAGAGCTCCGACAGGGTGGAGCTCATGCCGTGGAAGCGGAGCCCGCCGGCGTGGCTGGGCGAGGGGATGTAGTCCGCGCCGATGGTGTACATCTTCGCGAGCGGGCAGATGCGGCCGGTGTCGCAGTAGTCGTAGGCGTACTTGCCGCGGGTGAACGACGGGCAGCTCGACGGCTCGACGGCGACGATGCGGTAGTCGCGCTCGCCGCGGAGCTTCTCGCCCATGAACGGAGCGATGAGCCCGCCGAGGTTGGAGCCGCCGCCGGCGCAGCCGATGATCACGTCCGGGCGCTCGCCGAGCTTCTCGAAGGCGGCGTGCGCCTCGAGGCCGATGATGGACTGGTGCAGGAGCACCTGGTTGAGCACCGAGCCGAGCACGTAGCGGTAGCCGGGGTTCTTGACCGCCGTCTCCACCGCCTCGGAGATCGCGCAGCCGAGCGAGCCGGTGGTGCCGGGATGCTCGGCGTTGATGAGCTTTCCGATCTCGGTGGTCATCGACGGCGACGGCGTCACCTCCGCGCCGTAGGTGCGCATCACCTCGCGGCGGAACGGCTTCTGCTCGTAGGAGCACTTCACCATGAAGACCTTGCAGTCGAGGCCGAAGAACGCGCAGGCCATCGAGAGCGCCGTGCCCCACTGCCCCGCGCCGGTCTCGGTGGTCACGCCCTTGAGCCCCTGCGCCTTGGCGTAGTAGGCCTGGGCGACGGCCGAGTTGAGCTTGTGCGAGCCGGAGGTGTTGTTGCCCTCGAACTTGTAGTAGATCTTCGCCGGGGTGCCGAGCGCCTTCTCGAGGAAGTACGCGCGCACGAGCGGCGAGGGGCGGAACATGCGGTAGAAGTCGCGTATCTCGCGGGGGATCTCGAACTGGGCGGTGTCGTTGTCCAGCTCCTGGCGGATCAGCTCCTTGCAGAACACCGGCTCGAGGTCCGCGGCGGTGCAGGGCTTGCCGGTCGCGGGCACGACGAGCGGCGCGGGCTTCTTACTTCGTCTTCGCCGAGGTAGGTCTTGTAGGGGATGCTTTTACTCATCTTGATGCTTCCTTTCTCATATTTGAAAATCAGTCCTCGCCTTCGCCGGCGAGAATCCGCCGCGCCTCCGCGAGCGCGCGGCCGCGGTGCGAGATCGCGTTCTTCTCCGCCGCGGAAAGCTCCGCGAAGCTGCGGTCGAAGCCGTCCGGCACGAAGAGCGGGTCGTAGCCGAAGCCCTCCGCGCCGCTCGGAACGAGGGCGATGCGGCCGAAGACGCGGCCGAAGACGACGTGCTCGCGGCCGTCTGGCCCGACGAGCGCCACCGCGCAGGTGAAGTTGGCGCGGCGGTCCGAGACGCCAGCAAGGTTCTTCAGGAGAAGCGCGTTGTTCGCGGGCGTGTTCGTGGGCTCGCCGGCGTAGCGCGCGCTCCGGACGCCCGGCGCGCCGCGGAGCGCGGCGACCTCGAGACCGGAATCGTCGGCCATGCACCACTCGCCGCGGTGTCGCGACGCAATCGCCCGCACCTTGATGAGCGCGTTGCCGGCGAAGTCCGGCGCGTCCTCCACGACGCCGGCGGGGTCGTCGGCGACGATTTCGAACTTCGGCAGGATCTGGGAAATCTCGCGGAGCTTGTGCTCGTTGTGGGTGGCGACGTAGAGCTTCATCGGGTAATCACGAGACCGTTGAGATATTCGCCTTCGACCCAGAGCGCGGTGGAGCCACCGCCGTCGAACTGCCCGGCGTCGGTGCAACCCTCGCGCCGGAGGATCTCCGCCGCGTGCATGGACGGCATCCCGAGCGACCAGCCGAGCTGCCGCGCGTCGGCGACAAGGAACACCACCAGGTTGGTGCCGAGGCCGACGATCGAGCGCGGATAGTTCTTCTGCTCGTCCTTCGGATAGCAGACGTGGACCTTGCCGTCGATAACCTTGCCGTTCTGGAGCGGACGGTTCCAGACGCGGATGGCGTCGACCAGCTCCGCGCCGTCCATGAACGCCCTGAATTCAGCGCCCTTGCCCTTCGACGAGAGCTTGCCGAAACCAAGCGAACCGTCGGCGCGGCGGGTGATCCCGAACGGACGCGCCGGCTCGGCCGGCTTGCCGTCCTTGGCGCCCTTCTCGTAGAGGAAGAAGTCGCCGTTGAGCGCGGCGACCGGCTTGCCGCCGGATTCGCGGGCCGCCTTCTTCGCCAGCGCCTCGGGCGTGAGGCGCGTGGCCCTGCCCTCCTTCCCCAGCACGAACCTGAGCTTCAGCTTCGGGTCGGCGGCGAGGTCGAATTTCGCCATCCTCACCTCGCACGGAGTCTCGGGGATGCGCATCGAGACGACGGTGACGCCGGGCGAGACCTGCCGCTCCTCGCGCACGACGGTCGCAAAGTCCAGTCCCGGCGACGTGGGCGCCGCCAGAGCTGAAAGCGCCTGCGAAAGCGCCGCGACCTGCGCGAGAAGCGACATCGCGACAGCCCTACCGGTTGGTCGCATAGAGCGGACCGAAGTTCGCGCACGCGCGGTAGTCCGCGCCGGTCGGGTCGTCGCTCGCGCCGAAGAGCCCCCAGCAGTGCGGCTGGAAGACCTTGTCCTCGGGCACGTTGTGCATGGCGACCGGAATGCGGAGCATCGACGCAAGCGTGATGAGGTCGGCGCCGATATGGCCGTAGGCGATCGCGCCGTGGTTCGCGGCCCACGCGTTCATCACGGAGTAGACGTCCTTGAAGAAGCCCTTGCCGGTGAGCCGCGGCGTGAACCACGTGCACGGCCACTCGGGGTTGGTGCGCTCCATCAGCGTCTTCTGCTGCTTCGGGTCGAGCGTGACCGACCAGCCCTCGGCGATCTGGAGGACGGGGCCCTGGCCCTTGACGATCGAGATGCGCGTCATCGTCAGCGGCATCCCCTTCGGCGTCAGGAACGAGCTCGAGAAGCCGCCGCCGCGGAAGTACTCGACGCCCGCCGGCACCCACTTCGTCGCCTTCAGCGTCGCGTCGATGTCCTTCTGGGTGACGTCCCACCAGTTCTTGAAGACGGCCTTGCCCTTCTCCTTCATCTCGCCCGCCGCGTCAAGGCAGCAGGAGCCGGAGTTGAGCAGGTGGATGATGCCCGCCTTGGCGTCCTTGGGGAGCCCCTTGCCGGTCGCGCGCTTAACCGCCGCGTCGCTCCAGTAAGTGCGCACGTCGGCGAACATCGACGCCTTGTTGGTGAGGAGCCACATCAGCAGCATGCAGATGCCGTTGAGCGAGTCGTTCTCGGTCGCGAGGATCTGCGGCATCTTCTTGCCGTTCCAGTCGAACGACGTGTTGCACATCACCTCGGCGACGTCGCCGTTCGGCCAGTGGTCGGTCCACTGCCGCTGGCCCTGGAAGCCGCCGGCGATCGCGTTGCGGCCGACCGCCTCCTCGCCGAAGCCCATCTCCTTCAGCTTGGGGTTGCCGGCCATCATGTCGCGGACGATGATCGCCATCTTGGCGATGAACTCCCAGTCCTTGTCCTTCTCGGCGCGCGACTTCTGGATCTTGGCGGGGTTGTAGTCCTTGCCCTCCTTGAGGTTCTTGCGCATCCACGCGATCGCCTTCTTGTACTCCTCCTTGTCGTAGATGCCCTCCTCGATACGGCGGAGGATCTCGCACTCGTCCATGTTCTCCGGGGCGATGCCGAGGTAGTCCTGCATGAAGTTGACGTCCACGAACGAACCCGCAATGCCCATCGCGGAAGTTCCGATGGAGAGGTAGCTCTTGCCCTTCATCATCGCGACGGCGAGACCTGCCTTGGCGAAACGGAGAATCTTCTCGGCGACGTCGGCGGGGATCTTCGAGGACTCGTCGCGGTTCTGCACCTCGTGGCCGTAGATGCCGTAGGCGGGCATGCCGCGCTGCGCGTAGCCCGCGAGCATGCAGGCGAGGTAGACCGCGCCGGGGCGCTCGGTGCCGTTGAAGCCCCAGACGGCCTTCGGCATCTGCGGGTCGAGGTCCATCGTCTCGGTGCCGTAGCACCAGCACGGGGTAACCGAGAGCGAGACGCCCACGTTGTTGTCGCGGAACTTGTTCGCGCACATCGCCGCCTCGAACCTGCCGCCGATCGTGGTGTCGGCGATGACGCACTCCACCTTCGACCCGTCGGGGTACCTGAGGTTGTCGGAGATGAGCTTCGCCGCGGCCTTGGCCATGTCCATGGTCTGGACCTCGAGCGACTCCCTGACGCCGCGCCGGCGGCCGTCGATGATCGGGCGGATGCCGACCTTGGGGAAACCATTGTGGGTGAACACTGTCTGTGCCATTTTCTTGTCCTCTCCTTGTCTGTTTGTCGCCTGCAGCGAAACCTTCTGGCGGCGCCGCGACGCCGCGGGGCCGATTGGTGGCAAATAATACCACAACCAGGGCCCCGGAGTCAAGTGCGACTGGTGCCCTTTGGGGCCAACGCATGAATGCGTTGGAAGTGTTTCAGCGGCCAGCAGCCAGCGTTCAGCAGCCAGTGCAGTTGGCCGTCGACGGCGGCGACTTTTGGTATAATACACGCCATGGAGGAGAGTCGAAAGTCGTCCGGCGGAGTCTGGCGGCGCCTCGCGAAGGCGCTCGCCGTCGCGGCGCTTGTCCTCGTCGCCCTCGTGGTTCTGCTCGCCGCGGCGCTTCCCTTCGTCGCGCCGCTCGTCCCGCTGCCGGAGTTCGAGCTCGACCTCGCGCCGCGCCTCCAGGGGAAGGCGGCGGAGCTCTTCCAGCACAAGAAGGCGACCGCGAGGATTACGCTCCGGCGGGCGGGGCTCTCGAAGATGACCGTGCTCGCCGAGGGCGACGTCCTTGACTGGCGGTACTTCGCCACCGCGAACGTCCGCTTCGGCTGGCTGGGCGCGAAGGGCGACCTCTACGTCTCGATCCCCGGCACCGACCTCGAGCTCCGCGGCGAATTCGACTACCGCTCCGCGAAGGACTGGAGCTTCAGCGCCAGGGTCCCGGAGACCCGGTTCGCCCACGACGACGCGATGCTCGGCGAGGTGCTGCCGCGCCTCGGAATCGCCGCGGTCTCCAACCTCGTCTGCTCCGGCGTCTTCTCGCTCGAGGCGAACGGCTCGTCGACCCCGCGCCGCCCGGTCCCAAGCTGGTCGGTGCGCGCCGCGGTCAAGGAGGTGGAGGCGTCCGCGCTCGCCGCGGGCGGACGGCCGGTCGAGGTCCACGGGCTGCGCGCGCGCTTCGGCGTGGACGGTATCGCCGACCACCGCGACATCGCGCCCATCAACCCGCGCGCGGAGTCGGTCGTCGCCGCCGGCGTCGTCCTCTCCAACGTCTACGCGAGCGTGCGCGCCGAGGAGCGCTCGTACCTCGTCACCGAGGCCGGGGCGGACGCGTGCGGCGGCAGGCTCCGGCTCTACTCGCTCTTCCTCGACCCGAAGCGGCTCAGCGCCGGCGCGACCGTGTTCGTGGACGACGTGGACGCCGGCGAGGCGCTCTCGCATCTCTCGTGCTTTCACGGCGACGCCTCCGGGCGGCTCCACGGCAAGCTCCCCTTCTTCCTCAAGGACGGACGCACCCTCCGGCTCCGCGACGCCTACCTCTTCTCGAAGCCGGGCGAGACCGGCAAGGTGCGCGTGGTCGACGCCTCGCCCATCCTCGACAACCTCGAGCTCGGCGGCGTGCCGAAGGCCCAGCGCGACAACCTCGCGAGGGCGCTTGCCGACCTCGACTACAAGGTGCTGAAGGTGGAGCTCCGCCGCGGCGCCGACAACGAGGACTCCGCGCTCCAGCTGAAGCTCGAGGGCACGGCGACCGAAGGCTCGGTCACCGTGCCGGTCGTGCTCGACGTCACCTTCCACGGCGACTTCGACCGGCTCGTGGACACCGGCATGAACCTTACAAGGAGGAAACTGAAATGAAGACACCGATCATCGTCGCCGCCGCGGCGCTCGCCGCCTGCGGCTGCATCCAGGTCAAGACCGAAAGCGAGATCAAGCCCATCCACATCACGATGGACGTGAACCTCAAGGTGGACAAGGACCTCGACAAGGCGTTCGCCGACGAGGACCAGAAGAAGCCGAAGGGCAACTTCAAGGCGGTGAAGGAGATGGTCGACCGCCATGCGGCCGGCCTCACCCGCCTCGCGCTGCTCGAGGCGCGCGAAGGCGCGACCGACGACGACCGGCTCCTGATCGCCGAGGAGAACGCCTCGCGGATGAAGCGCTTCAGCGCCGTCGCCAAGTCCAACGGCACCACGCTCGAGGCCGTCCAGAAGCGCTACGCGGCGAAGTCGCGCGAGCGCCTGCCCAACGGCTGCTGGTACGAGACCGACGACGGCCGCTGGACCCGCAAGTAGCGGCCGAGGCATATACACTTTTGCCTGGCGACATGCAGCACAAACGCTCCTTTATGACCAAAGCACAGACATTGGCACTGCCAACATCCCATTACCAAACGAAAGTGTTTCACTTCCCGAATATAGGACGATGCCGACAAATCGGCGTCCCTTGGTCAAATGCTCGCGAAACCACTCAAGATGCCGGAAGTCATTCTTTCCGACTCCAGCACCGGCTTTGACCTCAACACCTGCAAGATTGCCGTCTGCATCCTCAACAATGAAGTCTATCTCACGTTTGTCAATGTCGCGGTACTGGTAAAGCGAGTATTCGCCAGATAAATCGATCTGTGCGGCAAGTTCCGTAAATACAAGCGTCTCGACAATCTTGCCAGACTTGTCAGCATCGAGTTCAATGTCCTTCGTGCGCCAATTCAGCATAGCCGCCATGAGACCGGTATCGCACATGTACCATTTCGGACGTTTGCCGATACGCGCATAGTCCGACCCTGTCCAGGCCTCCACGCTTTCGCAAAGATAGTAGCGTTCCAGCACCCCAAGATACTCCCTGTAGGTGGAACGGGAAAGTCCACACGCAGACTGAAGCGCGCCGGAATCGATATACTTCGACGACCATGCGGCAACTGCTTTAAGCAAGTCATAGAGCGCACGCTGCCGACGTATGCGCTCATCATCCTTGATGTCTTTGGAGAACAACGACTTGACATAGTCCTGAAACCATTCGCGTCTATCCTCAGGCGACAATCTAACCACTTCGGGATATCCTCCGCGAAAGGCAAGGTCTAATACTGTTCTCTTGTCGCAGTCAGGATATAGGCTGTCATAGTCGTTCGCAAAGAGCCTGTCAAGAAACGTTGGCTCCACGCCCTGAATCTCGCCCTGCGCAAACGTTCTCATGCGTATGTTCTTTACGCGTCCGGCAAGGCTCTCGTCTGTTTCCGGTGCAGAATATATGTCGGACGAACCCGTTATGACATATTGCCCCGGACGACGATTCCTGTCGACTACCAACTTGATCTCCGAAAGGAGCTCCGGAGCCTTTTGCACCTCATCTATGACCATCGGCCCGTCACCGTCATAGCGTACAAAACTCTGCGGGTCAAGAAGCGCGGCCTCTCGAAGCCGCTTGGAATCAAGACTGCGGATTTCCACCTTGCCATCAAAGAACATTTCAAGCAATGTCGATTTGCCGCATTGCCTTGCACCAGATATAATGACTACACGACGCGTTTTAAGCGCCTTGCCAAGAACACGAAAATTCCACCTTGTGACATTGTCCATGTGATTTCCTTCTCCTTCTCAAGCAATTTGAAACATAGTATATCACAACCCCGATAATTTGTCTATTAGGAATCCGAGGATTTGACAGACTCAAGTCGCCGCCGCGGCGCTCGCCGCCTGCCCAACGGCTGCTGGTACGAGACCGACGACGGCCGCTGGACCCGCAAGTAGCGGCCGAGGCGGCAAGGCTACAGCACCTCGTCGACGATGCCCCACGCCTTCGCCTCTTCGGCGGACATGAAGTGGTCGCGGTCGGTGTCGTTGGTGACGCCCTCGAGCGTACGGCCAGACGTCTCGGCGAGGATGCCGTTTCAGTCATTGACAGTAGAAACACCCAATGTTTATGCAGGTCATATGCACAAGCGCACACGATGCTATTGCGTATAATAGTCTATAATGACAGGTTTTGAAAAGCGGTGAAGCGCCAAACATTCCCAACACTTAGGCCTTCTTGTACTCCTTTCATTCTTGCAACTTTCAATCTTGGCGGAATTACACCCAAACTGAAAGCGACCGTTGCGGATAAACCCGCCTGCACACACGGCTGCCACACATTTTGCCATCGTCAGCATCCGTAAACGCCGTTCTTCCGAAAGGTCGAAAACACTGGAATCAGCCTGCATTAGCCCATTCATCGAATAGACGCACCTGGATGTTCTATATACTTCTCCTCCGCGCATCACCATGTTTGTGGATGCCGTCTCAAGAAGTTTTGCCGCATCAAATACCGCTGCTGACGCTTTTTCGGCCACACATTCCAAATCCACCACAATTCGCTTGAATAGGTTATATGCGCCATCTTGCGCCGCGAACAACGTAGAGGCATACAGCAATACTATCAACATCAGGCATGCAGGTCGCATTCCGCTTGGACAAGCAATTAAACTCCAGGACCTCTCTTCAATGTTTTAACTCTCGCTACAAGGTTAGCCAACAACCCTATAAATATGGCGACCAAAACAGCAGGAAAAAATACTATTCCCATCAGAATAGCCCCTGCCCAGTATGCTATTCGGCAAAGTAATTTCATAGCAAACTATTTGAATTTCGTTCCATCGCCATCAGTTGAAATAACACATATATCCACAATACTCCACACCCATACAGCCAACAAAGGGAGTACAAACCACCCCATGAAGAGCGTAATCAAAAGCTGCCAAAGTCCACGATAGGTTCGCCCAGCATAAAAATTGTGTATGCCAAGTATCCCAAAGAAAACTCCGAGCAGAATGTAAACAATCCGACTACGAGACTGATTCTCAGACCTCGGTTGTACGAATGCCATGCCAGAAGCTTGCGACGACACTAACGAGACAGGGCTCGTTGGCGCCTCGCCATATGCTTGAAAGTTAACAGCAGCGCCGCAGCTTGGGCAACGCGTTACGCCGTTGGGTATTGGGTTGTCGCAGTATTCACATTTCATTTTTCGTCTCCTGAGGAATCCTCGTTGTTCAATGAGAATTTGCAGTTTAGAGTTTGCAACGATCTCGCGGTCTTATCGACTGCTGATAAGACATTTGATGCAAGTATGGAAAACGAAACGTCAAGTGACTTTGTCGCTGCCTCAACTGAACGTTCCAGACCAAGATCATTGACGTGCGCCAAGTCTTGACTTCCATAAACATCGTCACCACATCTACGCATTACAAGATACCCAATATACACACTGGCATTGTGACTTGGGAATAATTGATTTTGCTTCCATACATATTGATCCGGAACTACGTATCTCAAATATTTAGATTCGACATCAAGATCATCAATCGTCTCCATCGCGGATACACCATTGGCAACAAACGGATAAAACCATTTTAGAACCAAATCATTCTCCCCAACAACTAATATGATTGAAGAACAGCCTCGACACAATTTACTGGCATACTGATCGCCAGAAGATATTGCCGGCGCTAATAGCACAGCGGTCGGAATGCTAATCCCCAACTCTCCAAGTTCCGCCAGACTGTAAGCAACGACCCTTCCGCCCAACGAGTGCCCAATAAGCACGATGTCCTTGCGCTCATCT
Organism: uncultured bacterium; assembly: GCA_902770045.1. Taxonomy (GTDB): domain Bacteria; phylum Verrucomicrobiota; class Kiritimatiellia; order RFP12; family UBA1067; genus UBA1067. The sequence goes on along the minus strand of CACXRO010000028.1, from coordinate 13,995 downwards.
GGTTTAAGCGATTGAATCTCTGTAACAACGCTCTGCGAAGCAATGTTTACTTTGGCAACTGATTCTTCCCATGTTGCGCATGATGAGCACCAATGCTTGCATACGACCTGATCCGCAGAAAAGGACGTCTTCAAACGTTCCTTATCAACTTTTGGCAATTCCCCAGGTCCAAAGCCAGGAAAATACCAAAGAATGACAGCTATGAATGCAGATGTCAAATATTCACCTCCAAGTCACTTTTGCTCTTTCTATTTTTTGCTCGGGTTCGTCATCTTTGGACTGCTCTTCAATATGATGTTCGGCCATGCGGAACAAGAGATGTGCCATGACGAACAGGGCGAACCCCACAACATGAAGAAGAATGTAGAACTTATCATCAAGCCCAGTCAGCATTGTCGCTATCAGCGCAAAGACGAAGTAGGCAGCATTTAGCCCCCAGACACCTATTGACATCGGCAATACGGTATCTGCCTTTGCGATCTGTTGAACCCAAAACGCGCCAAACAGGAATTCCGAAAAGGCAAGTGCTGAAAAACCAATCCAGAATTTACCGGAATAAGGCGGTTCAAAGAACACAAAAGCGATGGCGGCGGTAATCCCGAGCGCGAACACCGTCAACAACGAAATCATCTTCTGATTGAATGACATTACATTTTCTCCTTATCCGATTTTCGCTCCGCACCCTGGGCAGAACTTCGCCTCTGTGGGTAATTCGCAGCCACAGTTGATGCAATGCTTCGCGCTGACTGTGTTTATGTTCTTGGTGATCGCAGCCATAGCATTTCCCATGGGAGAACCAACACCTACACCCATGCCAAGCCCCATCCCCGCGCCCATCAACGTACCAGCGTTCCCTTCGTTTCCAGCAGCCGTCTGCAAGGCGTCAAAAGAACGTTCTTGTGCATACGAATAGCCAATGATATCCATCTCGGCTTTCTTGGCCAATGCTTTCTTAAGCTGGACAATTGATGAATCGGCATCATCAGTCGATATGGAGTTGACCATGAAAAGCCGCAGTTCTACGCCATAATCAGCGAAGTCTTCGGTCAGAAGTTTCTCAAGGGTAGCTGATATGTCGTTCAGTTTCGTTCCAATCTGAAGTAACGAGCATCCTTCGTCTGTCATCACAGACGCAATGACATCTTTGACGCGAGTGACGATGACACCCTTGAAATAACCTGATAGCGTTTTCTCTGTGAACGCGGGAAGTCGTCCCATAAGCCGAGCCAAGAAACGGCACGAATCGGCAATCCTTATCCCGTACTGCCCAAACGCGCGAACGGGCAAGGCGATGTGGTACTTCGGATCTTCAACAAGAACCGGGTCTGACGTTCCCCATTTTACATCAAGGGGCACCGACTTCTGAAGAAACCACACTTCCGCCGTATACGGAGTCTTGCGGTTCGTCGAAAGCGCGGAAACCATCTTTGTGAGGAACGGGAAGTTCTTAGTCTCAAGTGCGTGTCGCCCTGGAGGGATAGGCCCGTAAAACAGTCCCTCTTTGACCAATACAGCTTCTTGCGATTCAGTCACAATTAACTGTGACTTGTAATTGAGTTCGCAACTCGGATATCGAAATGCCATGACCCGAGGTGCTGGGTCCCACTTCAAAACGCTGATCGCGCTCATGTTTTGACTCCTTCTCGTTTGGGTTGTATCGTGACCACTCGACCGTGGATGCCGCTTTGACGCACAATGAGCAGAACGATCAAACCAATGATAAAAAACAGGATCGACATGAGTTGTTGTGGACTCAAACACGCCACTCCTGGCACATTACCACGTATGTCGCCTCTGAAAAATTCGGCGACGAAACGAATAGCGGCAACACCGATCAAATAAACCACAGCGCGATACTTGAAAATGAATTTTAGGCAAATTGAAAACAGAAAGAAAAGTAAAACGGCCTCAACAAGTTGAATCGGGAAAACACATACATCCCCAATTCTCTCATAGGGTAAACTACCCGGCGGGTATTTAATACCACAAAAGCATATCTTTCCGTAGCAACAGCCACCGAGAAGGCATCCGATCCGGCCAATCCCCTGTGCAAGTGCAAACACGGGGAGAAACATATTCAGCAGAAACATTCGTCCAAACGATGTGAATCCACCAAACATGAATATGAAGAGAACTGCGCCAAACAACCAACCCGTGAATGTAAAACCGACTCTCCGCTCTCCGTTCCCTGTCCAAGTTCGCCACTCACCTGTGAATAGGGCATCAAGGGCAAACGCGAAGAACAACCCCGTCAATACCATGAACGGGAAACCATACAGAATTTCATTCTGTAGGTCTCCGTTCAAATTAAACTTCTTAAAGTTATAAATCATCCAAATGCCAATCGCCAATAGAGCCACGCCGACACATATCCCATAGTATGGGAATCTCGTGCCGAGCAAGGATACATATTGGCGAATTGGCATGGTAACACAGCCCCTTGTTACCCCTTGATTTTCTTGCTGTTGCAGATACTAGAAATTCCTGCGCACATATAGACAATGCCCGCAGCGATTCCGCCAGCCGAGAAGTGGGCAACGCTTACGCCAGCCGCCGCAATACCACCAACAATTAATAGCAGACCCGTGAACCCAGACGCCTTACTCTTGCCAAAGAATGACAGAATGAAGCAGAGCACCATCAGCCCGGCGCCAAGATTCGCGACGAACATTCCGTTGTCCATCGTCTGCTGCGCGGATGCTTTGTCCGCACCACCAAACACCTCATCGCCAGAGGCAACTGCCGCCGAGCAGACAACGGCACATGCGTAGTGTACGATGGTCAGGAATATGCCGACGATACCGAGTATCCACGGCGCGTTGCTCTTTGTTTTTTGTTCACTCATTTTTGTTTTTCCTTTTACCTTTGGGTTTGAAGATCCTCCGGGGGTCCAAAGGTGAGACCCCCGAAGGAAATTGTCCTGCACAACTTTATTTCTGCATAACCTGATCGAAGATACTCTTTAGTATTCCCGACGCATTTGTCATCGACGCTGACACAGCGGAAATAGCTATCAAATCCTTACTTATTGGCATGGCGTCCTTCCATCCTGCCTTGTCCTTAATGGATTTCGCACCACCCAGAGCATTACCAGTATCCTTTGCCATTCTGACAATATCTTCAAAAGAGATTGCCTTCATTAACTGCGAGACAGTCTCGCCAACACTCGAAGCATCCGCGAAAGAATCAAGAACGTTGACATAAACAACATAGTCATCAACAAGAAGGTCGAATGTTGGCTGAAGATCTTTATATTGTGCCTCGACTTTAAAATCAGCGGCACTGACCTTTCCTTTCGCTTCCTTGGCCTTGGCGATCAAATCGGCATTCCACCTGTCTTTCTGCCAGGTTTTAATCGCAGCCTTGATTTCCTCCATGTTAACGTTCACATCTCCGACCGACAGTTTCGTCGTCTCGGATTTGTCCGTCGTGTTCTCTCCAAGAGTTTCACGCACCTTGCTCTTAAGGTTGCTGACCTTTTCGCCGACAACCGCAAGATACTCCTCATCGGAAACGATCTCGGCGTTATCGCAGGAAGCATCATCTTGAAGGTCGCCGTTACCTTTGATTCGTCCCCGGAGGATATGCGTTTCGCCCTTGTTCCATGCAGCGACTGTAGAAGCTTGAGACTCTTTGACGTTAAACTGAATGTTGATGTTTTCAAACATATCAAGTTTGCCGACTTTAAGAGACACGAACGGCTTACCGCCGAAGGCGGTTTTCCCCACCTCGCGTACTTCACCCCTAAAGGCAACCATCTTGCCTTTAAGTTTGCCAAAAGCCTCCTTCTTCTGAATCTCTGTTTGATCCTTTCTCACCTTAATCCACTCGACGAGTTCAGAAGCCGTTTTGGTTTCTGCCTTCAGATCCATTGGTGCGGACTGGGCCTTCTTGGAATGGTCATCATCTGAACCAAACCAACAGCCGGAGCACAAGGCCAATGTGGCGAGACAGGCAATGCCTGCAATTTTTCTGGGTGAGTTCATCTTTTGTATCCTTTCTTTTTAGTTGAAAAGTCCGTTTAACATCTCTGCCGCTTGTTTCAGATCGTCGCCAGACGATTTGATGTCATCAACGCCATCTTTGATCCAGCCAGCGGCAGACTTGACCGCATTTCCAAACCGAGATGGGCGCGTACGAACTGGCGGGACTTTCTTTTCGTCAATTTCTTTAAGCTGCCACTTGATGTCCTCCATCGCCTCCTTCAAGTTGACGGCTTCGTTGAACTTCTCCTCGGAGACGATTTCTCCATCATCACACTTTGCATCGTCCTCAAGGTCTCCTTGGGAGGTGAGCTTACCGCAGGGCTCGCCGCAATCAACACATTGTTCCATAGTGTACTACCCGTCCTATTTGCCCCTGTCTTTAATCCTGGCTATAGCCCAGGAGCTAGGCCATAGCCAGATTGTTTTCAAATCATTCCAACACAGGACTTGGCATCGCCTGTTAGTCTTTTTCAACGCACACACGCAACGATCCGGAATCTCCACGCGTATAACGGAATTGTGGCTCTGCCTGCTCCTTGATCAGCGCTCCATTAATCCCGCCATGGAATGTATACTCCCTCTCCTCACCAAAATAGGTAAGCCGATAATCTTTTGTGTTGTGCCTGTACTGGTACGACTCCTGATGGAACCACACCCTGTACGATTGGCTCAGGTCCAGCGAGTCATAAACCGTAGCTTCCTTTTCTATCTCCTTATACTTCATATCAATCTTGTTCTCGCGCGAATAAGCACGAGCCCATTCACCAAAGGTCTGCACATCATATGAATGCCACTTCTTGAGCACCTTCTTGCCAAAATTAAACTGATAAATCTTTTTGTCTTTCGCAGATGCATAACAAAACGGCGCTCGCTGACCTTTAATATCGATGATATAGGCAGCATCAACAGACTTACCGTCTCTTTTCTCTTGCATTTCAATTTCTGGGAAATAGAACCTGAAAAGCAATTCCGCATCCTCAATGTCCATGCCCAAATAGAAGCCCCCCATTTCAAAGGTTTCCTTGGACTTGTCTTTCGCAGCCGCAATCATCTGCCTGCATTTCGCGGAATCGCCTTCGCTAATGGTTTTTTTGTCCGCCTCAGAGAGTTTGCCAAACACCAATGTTTTTAGCGCCCCTGTTGAAACATTGTACAGGGCAATCGTCGCCTCGCCATCATTCAAGGTCTTTACATATTTCATCACAGCCTTCTCACTGATTTTCTTTTCATTCAGCAATTTGACAATGCGACTGATAATAGCATCCTTGTCGGCGGCTTTTTTCATACGCTCGGCAATTTCCGAAATTACGCGTCCATTCGATGCAAAAGCGACATAGCAGTCGAGTAGTTTGTCCTCGGGAATAGCCTTGAACAAGGCTTCGCTTTCGTCACTCTCCTCTGAAATAAATCCAGTAGTTCTATTATAACTGCATGCCTTCCCATCGTATAATGCGGCTATTGCGGCAGGAGTCAGTTTGGGCACTAACAAAGCAATCATTTCCTTCATCTCAATAGAGTCGCGGAAGTTGTATGGATCGTATTTCTTGACGACGTCCACTTGAATACCCTCCGTCTGTATCATGCCTATCATTTCTACGAATTGTTTTTGTGCAGACGGTCTCTCATTCTGAAACCTTTTCTTGGCCTTTTCACATGCCTCCTTACTTGATTTGTATACATTAACAAAATTCCTAATCTGCGCTCTTTCTTGCTGCTCCTTGGGGCTGGACGACTTCCCTCCGGCCAAAATGCTTTCGATTCCCTTGTAATTCTCTCGTTCAAGACATTCAAGGACTTGATATGATAAATATGTACGTAACGCCATTAGCTCATTCTTGGTTTTTTGAATCTTCTTGTCCAATCTATCAATTTCTTCGTCGTCCTTCTCGTCGCCCATCTTCCTAGAAAGACTTTCGATTTGTTTGACGATTTTTCTGTCCGTCTCCTCGACGATTTTTGCTCTGACAATGTCATTGGTGGCCTTCTTGCCGATTTCGGCCAATTGCAAAACCGTAAGCTCGCCTCCATATTTTTTCATAAGTTCATCGCACCTTGCCTCATCCGCACTACATGCAATCAGATTGACCGTTGCCTCACCTCTTTTCGCGATCAGTTCAGGCTCCATGGCATCCTTCAGTAGATCAATAACTTTCTGATAGTCTTTCTTCTGCATGGCGGCATCGACCGTCTGTTTCATCGCAGCGATACGCACGGCATTTGCCTTGTGCATGTACTCAGATACAAAAGCCTTGTTCTTCTCCCCTTTGCAAATTTCCACGACTGCCGCCCAGTCTTTCTTGGCAAGCAGGTCGTCAGCCTTGGCTCGCAGCTCTTCAATTCGTGCTTTGTTGCTTGCATTCATCTTGGCTACATTGTCCGCAGTCCAATCGCCCTTCCACTGCGAAACAATCCGCGACGTCAATTCATCCTCACAAAGAACATCGTCTTTAGACGCGCCGAACGGAAGCATATATGGCACCCAACCCATATACTTGCTTTTCTTAATTTTGCAGACGCCATTCTTCTCACCAAGAGGAGATGTAACCGTAATCGTGTGCGTCTCCAATTCGGTATCCCACGCCGGAATAATTCCAAGTGTGCACAGCCATAGAAGTCCATGCACCCCGCCCGAGCTGTAAATATTAGCAGTTGAGTTCTCCGCTTTCACCTCGATTGGAATCGCCGCACCCTCAAAGTTCTCCAGGCTGTCGAGATTCGTGACCTTCTTATATGGCAACCTTGCTCCGCCATCAACATCATCAACAGAATAATCCTTGCTAGCGGTTGTTACTATACAACCCGATAGTACAACTATTGCGCTTGCCATTAACATTAGGCTCTTCATCCTTACCTCCCAACTTTCTTTGCCCTTTTTGTGTTCGCGGCAAAGAAAGAGGGCGCATCCCCTGCCGCAGTCTCGGTGAGGCTGTAGGATGCCTGATAAGAACCGCGGAAGAGAATGCGCCCAGAGGGGCGCGCTCTCCGTTCCGTCCTGGCTCTTTTCGTTGAAACTTCCTACATTTCACCGAAGCCAAAACGTTGCGTCGAACGCAAAGTCTTGAAATGTCTGATGCGTATTATAGCATAATCTCCGCCGACTGTGGGCAGTAATCTGCAAAAATGCGCAAAAGCCAGTCCAAGACCTGCTCCCCTTCCGTGGAAAGGGCATGCCTAAGCCTCCATACAATACTGCCGCGAGACGGCGAAATGTCACGCGAGAAAAAAACTGCGGCACCCCTATTGACTTTGCGTACGCAATTTTGTACAATACACGGCATCAAAAACATTAGGAGGAAAAGCCATGCCAGACTTCAAGCCAACCGAGGACATTATCTCGATGAGCGAATTTCGCACGACGCTCGCCGATTGCGTTGCGCGCACTGCCGAGACGCATCGTCCGATCATTCTCACGCAGAACGGACGCGCCTCGTCGGTGTTCCTCTCCGCCGCCGACTGGGAGAAAATCTGCCAGAAGATGTACGACGCCGAGGTATACGAGGACATCCTCGTCTCGGAGGGCGAGTCCGAGCGCGGCGAAGTATACACCCACGACGAGGTCAAGCGTATGATAGCGGCCGACTTGAAGAAACTTTCCAACGGTCGGAAGTCAATCGGCAAACATGCAAGAAAGAGTCGCAAGGTGGCCTGATGAACATCTCCCCGCGCTGGACAAAGCGAGCCTCCGCACGCCTCCGTAGTGCGATTCAATACATCGCCTTCAACTTCTACCCCGAGTATGCCGTCGCTTTCGCGAACGACGTGACCGACACAGCCGCGATGCTTCCTGCAAATCCCAAGCTTGGCGTGGAGGCATTCCCCGGCATAAGACGCCCACAATACAGGAAGATTCTCTGCAAAAACCGCAGCTGGTGGATATACTATCGCATCGTGAAACGCCGCGTCGAAATCCTTTCCGTCAAACACGCACTTCAGAGCGTGCCTTCCCCTCGCAATCTCTGATCTCCTGCTCTGTCATTCATGAACCAGCTCTTTTATGGTTTCTGGCCCGCCAAATCGCACATAATTGCACGATTCATCAAAAGGGGCGACAAAGTCGGAAACACTTAGCTTGGGCGGCAATGTCTTTATGTTGAGAAAGTTAAGATACGCACCATTCTCCAAATGATACTGGATGCCATTTACCGGATAGAGCCGCTTGGTCGTATTCAATATCACGCAGTTATTTAGTCTCAGGACTGCCGTTGTGGGGCAGAAAATGTCGCCCTCAAGCGTTCCTGGACCGATAATCTGATATTCCTTGCCTCCCTGCAGGACAATCGGCGTCAATATACCTCTTCCCTCGTCCAGTTGCGTCACTTCTTCCAGTTCATATTGATAGCTTGGCTTTACAATCTCTTCCAGAAATGGAGGCGCAGGCGTTGATGTCTTAATCGCTGGTTGGGAATCAAAGTTTCTGATATCAATATTTGACACCATCCAAAAAACAAGCAGAGAAATTGATGAGATGAATATCGTCTCAAGTGCGTACCGCCACAGGTGCCGCCGACGGACCGCGCGGGCGAATTCGGCGACGGACTGGTAGCGGTAAGCGGGAATGGACGAGGTTGCTCGCTCGACTATGCGCTTCCATACCCGCGGCGGGCGGCCGCCGAAGCAACGGTCGGCGAGGACGCCGAGAGCATGGATGTCGGATGCCGGCGTCGCCTCGCCGCGCTCCATCTGCTCCGGTGCGCCGTAGCCGGGGGTGCCGGCTCCGCCAATTGTAGTTGGGTAGTTAGGTGGTTGGATGGCTGGGTGGTTTTGGGTGTCAATCTCCTTTACAAGGCCAAGGTCGGCAAGCACCGGCTCCGACGGCGAACGCCAGAGGATGTTGCCTGGCTTGACGTCGCGATGGACAAGCCCCTGCGCATGAAGTTCTGCGACGGCATCGCAGACCCTCAGCATGAACTGCGCGACGGCGCGGTCGCCGGTAGGCATGTCGCCCGGCTCCAGCAGCTCCATGGCAAGATACTGCGCCCCCTTGTCCTTGCCATAGGCGAAGAAGCGCGGATACGACGCCGACTTCAATCTGGACAGCAGCTTCGCCTCGCGCTCGAAGCGCGCCCTGGCGCGGTCGTCATCCCGTGCCAGCACCTTCACCGCGGCAGGCGTGCCGAGCGCCACATGCTCCGCACAGTACACCTCGCCGCTGCCGCCGCGGCCGATGTAGGCGGTGAGCCGCCAATCGCCGAGCACCATTCCGGCCGGGAATCGTGGAACCGCCGCAATGGACGACTGCGCGGCGCACATGGCCTCGATCGAGTCGGGGGAATCACCCATTGGCGACGCCTTCCAGGCTCTTGACGATTTCGCGCAGGCGCGCCAGGGCGCGGCTCTTCGCCTGGTCCACGGCATGGCGTTTCATCTTGAAGGATGCGGCGACGACCTCGGGGGGTTCTCCGTTGAGCGCGACGCGCTCGAAAATCCGCTTGGTGCGGTCGGCGACGGAATCGTCGGCAAGGAACTGGCCAAGGGCGAGCGCGAAGACCGCCTCGCGCCAGGACTGGTCCTCGGCGGGTGCGGCGTCCTGCTGGCGGGACAGCCCGTCGGCGAGCTCGGCGCGGCGGCTGTCGTCCCGGAGCTGCCGCATCGCCTTGTTGCGGAGAATGCCGGTGAGGTAGTTGCGGAAGCGACCCTTCTCGTCCGGCGCATAGCGGTAGTTCGGAAGCACCCTGCCGAGCGCAATCAGCGTCTCCTGGATGACGTCGTCCGCCTCGACGGACGGAAAGCGCTCGCGCATGTACGCCTCCATCATCGGGCGGTACCGCGCAACGAACTCGGTCCAGCGCGCGTGCTGCGAGTCCCGGGCGAGGTCGCGGAGCAGGGTTGTCGATGTCTCTGGTGTCATGTGACGCAAACTGCTGCGAGGGATCAGCTCTTCGTGTGGGCAAGGCCCGGGCGGCGGCGGAAGCGGCCTTTGGAGAGCGCGGCGCCGGCGAGCAGGAGGACCAGCCCCGGCACCAGGAACACCTGGTAGCGCTCGGCGGCGCGCTCCGCCTCCTCGTTCTGCTCCTTCGCCGCCACCTGGCGCAGGAAGCGGCGGTAGATCGCCCCGAGCGTGGTCTCGGCGGTGCCGGCCGTCGCCAGCGGCACGTAGCGCCCGTTCGACGCCGCGGCGATCGCCTTGAGCGCGTCCTCCTCGAGCTTCACCTTCACCACTTCGCCGTTGTGCTTCATCGGCCCGCGGCCGTCGAGCGCCGGAACCGTCGCGCCGACGCGCGGGTCGCCGATGCCGACGGTGAAGATCGGGATGCCGCGCTTCTTCGCGAGCGCGGCGTTGGCGAGCGCCTCGCCGCGAAGGTCGCCGCCGTCGGAGAGGAGGATGATCGCGTTGTGGTCGTCCGCCGCCGGGTCGAGCGCGTCCAGCGAGGCGCGGATCGCCGAGCCGAGGTCGGTCTCGCCGCGCGGCGCGGAGTCGGGGCCGAGCTGCTCGAGGGTGCTCCTGAGGAAGCCGCGGTCGGTGGTGAGCGGGCAGACCACCACGCCGGTGCGGCGGAAGGCGACGAGCGCGCAGCGGTCGCCCTCGAGCGAGTCGATGAGGTCGGCGACGTCCGCCTTGGTGCGCTCGAGCCGGTTGGGGCGCACGTCCTCGGCGAGCATCGAGCGCGAGACGTCGATCGCCACCACCACGTTGCGGCTGCGCTCGACGTACTTCTCGGTCGCGCGGCCCCACTGCGGACGCGCCGCGGCGAAGAGCGAGAGGAAGAGCCCGGCGATGACGCACCACGCCTGCACGCCCCAGAGGTCGGCGCCCTTCGGCATCAGCCGCGCGCGGAGCGGCGCGGCCACGAAGCGCTCGAGCCGCTTTTCGCGGCGCGCGCGCAGAAACGCCCAGAGGAGCCCGGCGAGCGGGACGAGCGCGGCGACGACGAGAAAGACCGGATTCGCGAACCTCATCTTCACCTCCCTACAGATGGCGGCGCAGGAGCCGCCCGCCCAGCAGGACGCACGCGAGCGCCGGCAGGAAAATGAGCGCCTCCGGGTGGATGCGGTAGCGCTCCTCGAAAGAGAGCATCAGGATCACCACCATGTAGTAGCCGAGCGCCACCGCGAGCGAAATCGCCATGCCAATGGTGCTCTCCTTCCGCTGCGAGCGGATGCCGAGCGGGACGCCGACGAGCACGAAGCAGATGGACGCGAGCGCGAAGGCGAAGCGCTTGGCGAGCTCCACCTTGAGCGAGCTCAGCTGCCGGCGGAGGTACTCCACGAGCTGCGCCTTCATCCCCTTCTCGTCCGGCGACGCCTTCACCTTCTCGATCTCCGCGCGCGTCCGCGAGATCTCGCCGAGCAGGCCGCGGAAGGCGAGGTCCTTGGCGCGGCGGTGGTACTTCTCCTCCTTGAGGACGTCCTTCAGCACGTAGGCGAAGCGGCTGAAGCGCGCCATCGTCGGGTGGCTCTCGTCCAGCGGGTCGACCGTCATCCCGTAGAGCTCGAGCGAGACGTCGCGCCCCTGCTGGGTGACGAGCGCCTTCTCGGCGGTGATCATGCGGTCGACCTTGGGGTTGGAGTAGTCGAGCGCGACGAAGTCGTGGAGCCAGTTGCCGTTCTTGGAGCCGAAGTAGAGCTTGACCCGCGGGAAGTCGTCGATGACGCGCCCGGGCTCGAGCACGCTCAGCCCGGTGCCCACGGATACGCGCGTCTTGAGCGTGCGCCGGACCTCGTGGCCGCGCGGCACCACCTCGTTGTTGACGTAGAAGCCGACGAGGGTGCAGAGGACCGCGAACGCCGCGGGCCACCTGACGACGGAGGCGAGGTGGACGCCGCAGGCGCGCATCGCGGCGATCTCGCCGTCCGCGCTCAGGCGGGAGAAGACGAGGATCGCGCTCACCAGGAGCGAGAGCGGCACCGACCACTGCAGCGTCTCGGGTAGCGACACCATCGCGAACTCGCCGACGAGCCGCATCGGCACGCCGTCCATGATGTAGCCGACGATCTGCACCAGCAGCCCGATCGTCAGCACGAACGAGAGGACGAGGAACGCCAGGACGAAGCTCGAGAGGAACGAGCCGAACACGTACCGTTCGATCGTCTTCACCGCCGCGCCCCCGTTCAGAACCTCAGCACGAAGTAGTTCTTCTTGCCGGCGCGCAGCACCGCCACGCCGTCGCGCACGTCCTCAGCGGCGAAGAGCCGGTTCGCGTCCACCTTCGCGTCGTTGAGCGAGAGCCCGCCCTGCTGGGCCATCCGCCGCGCCTCGCCGTTGGACTTGAACATGCCGGCCGCCGCGGCGACCGCGAAGACCGGCTTGCCGACGCAGTCGTCGAGCTTGACCGCCGCGCTCGGCACGTTCTCGGCCTTGGCGACGTCCGCCGCGGACTTCTTCGCGTACAGCGCCTCGGTGGCCTCCTGCGCCTTCTTGAGCCCCTCCTCGCCGTGCACGAGGCGCGTCACCTCCTCGGCGAGCGCCTTCTGCGGGATGCGCGCCTCGGGATGCGCCTTCATCTCGGCCTCGAGCGCGGCGATCTCGTCGAGCGGGCGCATCGAGAACACCTTGAGGTAGCGGATCGCGTCCGCGTCCGGCGTCCTGAGGAAGTACTGGTACCAGTCGAAGACCGGCGTCATCGTGGCATCGAGGAAGAGCGCGTTGCCCTCGGACTTGCCGAACTTGCGGCCGGAGGAGTCGAGGAGCAGCGGGAAGGTGAGGCCGTAGGCGGTCTCGCCGCGCATGCGGTGGACGAGGTCGGTGCCGGCGGTGATGTTGCCCCACTGGTCCGCGCCACCGACCTCCAGCCGGCAGCCGTAGTTGTCGTAGAGGTGGAGGAAGTCGTTGCCCTGGAGGATCTGGTAGGAGAACTCGGTGAAGGTGAGCGCGCCCTCGCTCGCCTCGAGGCGCTTCTTCACGGACTCCTTCGCGAGCATCTGCGGCACGCGGAAGTTGATCGCGATGTCGCGCAGGAACTCGATGGCGCTCGTGCCCTTGTACCAGTCGTAGTTGTCCACCATCACCGCGGCGTTGGGGCCGTCGAAGTCGAGGATGCGCGAGAGGTTCTCGCGGATGCCCTTCTTGTTCTCCTCCACCTGCTCCACGGTGAGCATGTTGCGCTCGGCCGACTTGCCGGACGGGTCGCCGATGAGGCCGGTCGCGCCGCCGACGAGCGCAATCACCTTGTGGCCGGCGAGCTGGAAGCGCCTCAGCACGACGATCGAGACGAGGTTGCCGGCCTGCAGCGAGCGGGCGCTCGGATCAAAGCCGCAGTAAACCGTGGTCGGACGCTCCAGCGCCTGTTCGATCGCAGGGTCGGTCAGCGCCTCGACCAGTCCGCGGGCCTTCAGTTCATCAATCAGATTCATAGGTGTGTATTATACCAAAAAGTGGTGCGGCGCGGCGTCGCGGGGATGCTGATGCTCGGTCTCGTCGCGGGTGACTTTCGTCGCCTTCCGCGCTGAGAACAACCAGACACGCGTACACTGACTGCCTGAACACTATCGCTGGTTGCGCACAAGATCACCCTTACGGCGACGCGCACCCGCCTCCTCACTCGCATCACATCCCCGCTCCGCCGCTTGAGAAGGCTCAGGGAGAAAGCAGGCAGGGCCGGGGCGGGGGTAGATAGCAGCCAGTGTTCAGCAGCCAGCGGACAGCGGACAGCGGGAAAGGCGGGCGCGGGGGCTGGGGGGGGTATTAGGGGGTCTGGGGGATGTGCCCCCAGATAATAAAACCGGCGACAATGGAATTGTAAGTGTGGTTGTCGAATGCGGAGCAGTGGAGCGGGACAGCCGAGCGAAGCGAGACAGCCGAAGGCCGCGAGAACCCCAACCATCGGAGTTTCAACCTTAGCGGACTTTGCGGACTTTGCGTGAGATAAAACCGCCGCGTAGGCATGAAAAAAGCCGGAACGATTGCCCGCGATTCGAGCGGGCAATAGCCGGGGGCCCCGTTTTTTTGCAGGGCAAAAAAAAAGGGCCGGCAGCGTCCTACTCTCGCATGGGCGGGTCCCACACTACCCTCGGCGATGGAGCCCTTGACTGCCGTGTTCGGAATGGGAACGGGTATGACAACTCCTCTATG
>CACXRO010000027.1 GCA_902770045.1 uncultured bacterium | reverse complement strand
CGGAGCCTACCCATCCTTGTCGAAGCTCCGACATTTATGCTACAATACAGCCATTCTCGAGATTGGAGACTCGTGTCTCACTTTCGGGGCATGGTCCAATAGTTTCCCCGCCCGCTCGAAAACTACGTTTAAGTTCGTCATCCAATGTCCAAAGTCAGATTGTCGACTTTGGACGATGGGCGATGGACGGTGGATTGGTTTTGATCAGCCAGGATGGTCAATGACACGAATAGGAGCGCTAATATGAAGAAACTCGCGTATGATGTTGTTTGTCTCTCGGCGGCGGCGCTTTGGGCGCATGGCGCGCTCGCGGCAGAGGTTTCGCTTGCAATCGCGCCGACGAACTGGGTGACGTGCGCCCCCGTCGCCACCGCTACCTTCGCTGCCGAGCTTGACTCGGTGGTGCTGGAATGGGCCCCTGGCGACGCCGGCGCGTTCACTCAGATCGCGACCTGTCCCGATCCGTCGGCGGAAACGTGGACAGTCGAGCTGCCGGGGACGGTGGTCGGGCAGCCGCGCCGCTATCGCCTGGCGATGACGTCAGGCGGCTCGACTTCCTACTCCGACCCAGTCGCGTTCACGCGCTTCCGCAACCTCGACCGCAATCCGCGCGACCGTACTGCGCTCGCCACCGGCGTATATCCGGTGCTGTCCGCCGACAGCAACTCCATGAAGCCGTTCAACGCGTACACCGGCGACTGGGCCGACAGCGGCTCCTACCAGAACGTCGGCCTGAAGTTCACGAACGGCAAGGTGTACGTGGCCGGAATCAGGGTGTATCCGCGCTCGAACAACATCGGCCGGCTCAACAACCGCAACTTCTTCGGCGCGGAGAGCGCCAGTACCTACAGTACCGACTACAGCGCCATCGGCTACATCTCCGGGCTGACTGCCGCCTGGCACTATTATCCATCCACCGACACCTCCACCGCATTCGAGTGCTGCTGGCTGAAGGCGGACAACGGAAACATCGCCGAAATGGAGGTCTACGGCTGGACGGACGTCGACCTCGACGACGCCGGCGGCGCGGTTGAGATCGGATTTGTGCCTTACTCTGCCGCCGAGACCAATGTCTGGCCGATCGTCACCGCCACTTATCCCTATGGTGTCGACAGCGCGGCAATCGAGATCGGCCGCCGTGTTGACGGCGATTTCGAGGCGGTGAAGTCGGTCACCTCGCCCGACGGAACTCCGTTCTCCTACACCAACCTCGAGTGCAAGGTCGGCCAGACCCGATACTACCGGCTCAAGACCGTCACCGGCGGCTCGGTCTACACCTCGACGCCGAAGAAGTTCACCCGCTTCCGCTGGCTCGAGCGCGGGCCGGAGACGCCGAGCGCAGTCCGCAGCGGCTACTCCATCATCGCCGGCACCAGCGACAATGCGAAAAGGCCGTTCAACGGCACGACCAGCGAGCCTAAGGACTCCGTCTCCCCATGCGGCATCAACTTCAACGAACAGGTGTATGTCGCCGGTGTCCGATACTATCCGCGCCCGAGCTGGGCGGCGCGCCTCTCCAGCCGCTATACCTACGCGTCCGCCACCGCAAGCGACTATTCGGCCGGCACCAAGACGCCGATCACCCCGTTCCTCTACTGTGCGTCCGAAAAATGGTATTGGTACGATTCAGAGGACATCGACAGCCCCTACCAGTACGTCTACATCTCGCCCTCAAACGGCAGCATCGGCGAGATGGAGATCTTCGGCTGGACCGCCGCGGACATCGCGGCGGCGGCAGATCCGTTCTTCCCGACGGAGCTGACCGCGATCAACGGCGACGCCGCCGGCAAGGTGGTGCTCGCCTGGGGCGGCGGCCTCAACCTCGACTCGTATTCCGTCCAGTACCGCCAGCAGGGCTACGAGGGCTGGACCACTGCCGTGAACGGCCTGGCCGTGGACGTCGAGTCCTACGAGCTGAGCGGGCTCGAGATGAACACCACCTACGAGTTCCGCGTGGTCGGCCACGCCGGAGCCGAAAGCGGCACGTCGCCGACGGCAAGCGTCTACGTCTACCAGCTCGTCCCCGGCGCCGGCACCGGGCTCAACACGCTGCTCTACGGTCCCATCGACTCCCGCAACCTCGGCCAGCGGTTCTGCTTCGAGCAGCGCCTTTCGCCGACGGTGGACGTCCACCGGGCGAGCGGCTCGCTTTTCTCGACTACCAATCTCGCCTCGGCGATGGTGATCTACCGCGGCAAGATAATCCTTCCGCTCGCGGGCAAGTACACCTTCACCGCCGTCGTGGAGGGTTCCGACGGGTCGGCGCTCTACATCGACGGCAGCGAGGGCTTCAACGCCTTCAGCGGGGCGTCGCTCAAGAAGACCATTCACCTGGGCGCTCGAAGGCGTGTGGGACGACCGCCCGGTGCCGATGAGCCAGCTGAAGCCCGCGGCGAATTCGGAGATGAACCTCCCCGACGAGAACGCCACCTACGACGGCTGGGACTTTGCGCCGGCGATCGGTTCTGCGAGCTACATTCCGCGTTTCTGGCGGCTCGGCAACGGATCGTTCAGGATGACCGGCGAGAAGGCCGACTATGGAGCAGGCCCAGATATGCTTGCGCTGCTGACGCGCGGGCTGGACGGACCATTTACCCTTACGGCGGACTTCCACACGTCTTCCACGGTTGGCCGTCCGAGCCTTTTCGTCTCCAAGTCGGCGACATCGCTTTACGGCAACAGCCTAAGCTACATCTACGGCAACGGGCAGGTGGGCATGAAGGGCGGTCCCGGCACCTACGACTGGGGCGGAGTGAGCTGGAAGAGCGCCGGCGGATCGACGCGGCGGCTGCGGGTGAAGCGGCTCAGGGACAAGACGATTACGTTCTCCGACATGGACGTCGCCAGCGGCATCTGGGTCACGCGGCTTACGATGCCGCAGGGCGTCTATGACGGCTGGAGTCTCGCCGCGGACAAGCTCTGGGTAGGGATATCGCTCTTTGGCAACACGTCCCAAAGGTCGGATGTGACCTTTACCAACCTGAAGCTCAGTCTCGACAACGGCACGGTGATATGGCTTAAGTAGCCCTGAGCCACCCGCCTGCGCCGAGTCTCCGGCGGACAGGCGAACTGCGAGCCGCGAAATTTGGTATAATACGCGCATGGCAGTTGACAGATTAGAGAGGGTGAACAGCCTGCTTAGGCGGGTGATCGCCGAGAACATGCACCACGTGATGCAGGGCGACACGGTGGCGCCGGGGCTCTTCACGGTGACCGAGGTCGCGTGCGGCAAGGACCTGCGCGACGCGACGGTCAAGGTTTCCGTCTTCGGCGACGACACGGTGAAGGAGCTTGGGCTCCAGCACCTCAGGCACCACGCGCGGCAGTTTCAGGAGGCGATCAACCGCGAGGTGCGGCTCAAGTTCGTCCCCCGGCTCACCTTCCAGCTCGACCGCT
The DNA here is from genome assembly GCA_902770045.1 of uncultured bacterium. Classification (GTDB taxonomy): domain Bacteria; phylum Verrucomicrobiota; class Kiritimatiellia; order RFP12; family UBA1067; genus UBA1067. The sequence goes on along the minus strand of CACXRO010000027.1, from coordinate 23,181 downwards.
CGCTCGAGAAGGGCGACGCGGTGCTGGCGATCCTCGACCAGCTCGACATCCCCGCCGGGCCCGCCGACAAGTAGGGGAGCGCAGCGCAGATGGCCAATCTCGTCCAGCAGGGAATGCTCGAGAAGCTCGACGGCTTTCTGCTCGTCGACAAGCCGGAGGGCATCCAGTTCTCGACCGTCGTCAAGACGGTGAAGCGCAAGTTCAACCTGCCCAAGGTCGGGCATGGCGGCTCGCTGGACGCGATGGCGTCCGGCCTCATGGTGCTGCTATTCAACGACGCCAACAAGTTCGTCGACCGGGTGATGGGCGCCGACCGCACCTACACCGGCTCGCTGCGGCTTGGCGAGACGACCGACACCGGCGACGCCTGCGGCCGCCCCGCGCCGCCGCCCGCGCAGACGGTCTCCGCCGCCGACCTGCGCGGCGACGTCTTCCAGACCGAGCCGCGCTTCTGCGCCGTCCGCCGCGAAGGCTCCGCCGCCTACGAGGTGGTCGACACCGGCGAGCACCAGCAGTTCTTCGCCCACGTCTACCGCTTCGAGCTCGGCGAGCGGAACGAGAAGGGCGAGACGCCGTTCGAGCTCGTGGCCTCCAAGGGCGTCATCGTCCGCGCGCTCGCGCTCGACCTCGGCGCGACGCTCGTCTCGCTCCGCCGCGTCCGCGTGGGGCGGTTCGAGGTGAAGGACGCCATTCCGTTCGCCAGGCTCCTGGAAATGGAGATGAAGGACTTTCCGTCATGCGTGATGCCAGTCGCACAGGCGTTGCGGTAGGATTCTTCGACGGCGTCCATGTCGCCCACCGCGAGCTGCTTTCGCAGGCCGCCGCGGCCTTCACCTTCCGCAACCATCCGCTCACGGTCCTCGCCCCGGACCGTGCGCCGTCGCTCATCCTTTCCTCCGCGGACAGGCTGGCGCGCCTGCGCGGCTGCGGGCTCGACGAGGTGGTGGCGGTCGACTTCACCCGCGATCTCGCCGACACCGCGCCGGAGGAATTCGCCGCGTCGCTTCTCGTCCTCGCCGCTAAGTTCACCGCTGCCGGCGCGCCGCGCGTACTCTGCGGCCCCAATTGGCGTTTCGGACGCGGAGGCGTTGGCGACGCCGCGCTCCTTCGGCGGCTCGGCGCCGAGGTGGTCGAGGTGCCGTTTGTCGAATACCGCGGCGAGGCCATATCCTCCACCCGCATCCGCGAGGCGATCGAGCGCGGCGAGATGGAGGACGCCGCCGCCATGCTCGGACGGACGTTCGAGGCGGATGGCGAGGTGTTCCGCGGCAAAGGCGAGGGGCAGAGACTCGGCTTTCCTACCGTGAACGTGCGTCCGGATGCGGTGTCCGGAGCGGAGCGGCGGGTCGCGCCGCCGTGCGGAGTCTATGCCGTCGACTTCGGCTCCGCGCGCGCCGTCGCGAACTACGGTATCGCGCCGACCTGGGGCGGCGCGGCGTGGAAGGAGCCGGTGTGGGAGCTGCACGTTGTCGACGGTGCCGAGGCGATGCCCGGTCCGGGCGAGCGGGTTTCCTTCGCGCTCAGGCGCTTCATTCGTCCCGAGCGCGAGTTTGCCTCGGCGGAGGAGCTTTGCGAACAGATTGAAAAGGACTGCAAGGAGGCGATGAAATGAGATTCGAGCCGAACATGCATACTGCCCTGTGGGGCACGGAGAACTGGGTCTGCTCGGCCCACCACACTTCGCCGAGCGTGATTGCCGAAGGTCCACGCGCCGGCCAGAAGCTCGACCAGGTCTATCCCGACTTCCCGCTGCTGATGAAGGTGATCGACGCGAAGAGCAGGCTTTCGGTGCAGGTGCATCCGAACGAGACGACCTGCAAGGTGACCGGCGGCGATCCCAAGACGGAGATGTGGTGCGCGCTTTCCGACGGGCCGATCTTCGCGGGACTGCGGCCGGGCACGGCTGAAGCCGAGATCAAGGAAGCGGTGTCGTCCGGCCGCTTCGAGGAGCTGCTGGTGCGCCACGACGCGAAAAGGGGCGACGTCTTCTTTATACCCGGCGGGCTCGTCCACGCCATCGGCGACGGCGTGCGCCTCTACGAGGTGCAGCAGAGCTCCAACACCACCTTCCGGCTCTACGACTGGGGAAGGGTCGGCGCGGACGGGCGCGCGCGCGAGCTCCACGTCGACAAGGCGCTCGAGGCGATCGACCTCGCGCTGCCGGTGCCGCGTCCGGTGCGTGAGCTTGACACTCCTTATTTCCGCTTCACCCAGGTCGACCTCGACGGCGAGCGCACCTTTGCCGCGGCGCCCGGCGGCTACATCTGCGTCTTCGGCGAGCAGACCGGCTGCGTGCTGCTGGCGGACGGCGAGTCGGAGACCATCTCCGCCGCCGGCGAACACCTGATGGTCACGGAGTTCCGATGAGCTTTTTCAAGGCATACGACATGCGCGGCACCTTCGGGGCCGACTTCGACCTGGACCTCGTCCGCCGCGTCGGCGCGGCGCTGCCGCGGGTGGTCGCCGGCGGGCGCTGGCTGGTCGGGCGCGACTGCCGGACTACCAGCGAGGCGGTTAGGGACGCGCTTGTCGGCGGGCTGGCCGCGGCGGGTGCGGAGGTCGCGGACCTTGGGCTCGCGACGACGCCGATGGTTTACTTCTTCACTGCCGAGGACGGATACGACGGCTCGGTAATGGTGACCGCCTCGCACAATCCGCCTTCGGACAACGGCCTCAAGGTTTCGCGCGGCGGCGCGCTGCCAGTCGGCTATGCGGACGGACTCGACAAGGTGGAGCAGATGGTCGGCGAAAGCCGCGCGGTAGACGGAGAGAAAGCTGGGCGCACGTCTCAGGTCGCGGACGCGCTGCCGCGCTACGTCCGCTGGCAGCGCGAGGCGGCCGCGTTTGCGCCGTATAGTTCGCTTCGGTACGCGGTGGACTGCTCGAACGGGATGGCGTCGCTGCTCGCGGGTGAGCTTTTCCCGGGCGCGGAGATCATCAACGGAACCATCGACGGAACGTTCCCGGCGCACAGCCCCAATCCGCTCAAGGCGGAGGCAAGGGCGCAGATCGCGGCGGTCGTGCGCGAGCGCGGGCTTGACTGCGGCGTCATCTTCGACGGCGACGCGGACCGCGCGATGTTCGTGGACGAGCGTGGCGAATTCGTCCAGCCCGACTACCTGATTCCCGTCATCGCCCGCGCCACGCGCGCGGCTCCCGCCTACGCTGAAGCTACGGCGGGCAAGCAAACACTCCCAAAGATCATCCACGACGTGCGCACGAGCCGCGGCGCGACCGAGACGCTGCGCGAGGACGGCTTCGAGCCGGTGATGGTGCCGGTCGGCCATGCCTTCGCGAAGCCCGCACTGCGCCGGACCGGCGCTCTCTGCGGCGGCGAGCTCGCCGGGCACTACTACTTCCGCGAGTTCCACTGCTGCGACTCTGGCGTCCTCGCGGCGACGCGGGTGCTCGGCGAAATCGCGCGCGCGAAGGCGGCGGGGCGCAGCTTCTCGGAGATGATGCGTCCGATCGTCTCGCGCTACGCGAACTCGGGCGAGATGAACTTCGAGGTCGCGGACAAGGACGCGGCGATCGCGAGGGTGGTCGCGGCGGCGGAGTCGCTCGCGGCGGTAGAGTCCGAGAGCCGGATCGACGGCGTGCGGCTCGATTTCGCGGACGGATGGGTGAGCGTGAGGAAGTCAAACACCGAGCCGTACCTGCGGCTGATCGTGGAGTGCAGGACGCAGGCGATGCTGGACGACTGGAAGGGGCGTCTGACTGCCGCGGTGAAGGGGTGAGCGGGTCGATGAAGGTAGACTTCCACTGCCATTCAACCGCGAGCGACGGCACCTTGTCGCCCGCCGAGTTAGTCGCTCGCGCCCACGGCGTCGGCATTGCGGCGCTGGCGCTCACCGACCACGACAACTGCGATGGCGTCGGCGAGCTGCTGGCCGCGGGCGGGTCGGGGTTCTTCGCCGGGGTGGAGCTTTCGATCGAGCCGGGCGTGGGTTTCGACAAGTTCCACCTGCTCGGGCTCGGGGTGGATCCCGCAAACGCGGAACTGAAGGCGCTTCTAAGGCGCATCCTCGACGGCCGCAACGAGCGCAACCGGCGCATCCTCGCCAACTTCGCGCGCATCGGGATCGAGATCGCGGAGGACGACATCGCCGCCTACGCGCACGGCGAGGTGCTGGCGCGTCCGCACTTCGCGCGCTGGCTCATGGACCACGGATATGTCCAGAGCGTCGCCGAGGGTTTCGAGCGCTACCTGCTGCCGGACTCGCCGGCGGAGACGCGCTGCTACGAGGAGCGGTGGCATCCTCGGCAGGAAGATGCGTTCGCGGCGATCCACGCGGCGGGCGGCGTCACGGTGATGGCGCACCCGAGGTTCTGGCGCCGCGGCTGGCGGCACGAGGGGGCGGACTTCGCGGCGGCCGCGGCGGAGCTAAGACGGCTCAAGGAGGCGGGGCTGGACGGGCTCGAGTGCCTCTACTCGTCCAACTCGCCGGCCGAGAACGTCGGCTTTACCCGCATCGCGTCGGAGCTTGGGCTACTCAAGTCGGCCGGCAGCGACTTCCACGGCGCCAACAAGCCTGAGATTGCGCTCGGCATGGAGGTCTCGGAGGAGTTCATCGCTCCATTGATGGAAGTGATTCAGTAGTCAGCAACCAGCAACCAGCAGCCAGTAGTGAGGATGAACCATCCTGGCCATTGACTTTCTGCGCCGGTTTTTGGTATACTTCGCGCAATTTCGCCGTCGGGGGCTAACCGGCGGCGACTGGAAACGGCGCACAAAACCCCGGACAAAGGGCACAAAACCGCCACAAGAAACAAGGAAAGAAGAAAAATGCAGAAGAGCTACCGTGCTCCGAACCCGGGCGACAAGCGCCAGTGGTTCATCGTGGACGCGAAGGACAAGCCGCTTGGCCGCCTCGCCGTCGTCATCGCCAACAAGCTCCGCGCCAAGGACCTGCCTACGTTCGACCCGTCAGTCGACGCCGGCGCGTTCGTCGTGGTCGTCAACGCCGCGCTCGTGAAACTCACGGGCAAGAAGGAGCAGCAGAAGGACTATCAGCGCTATTCCGGCTACCGGGACGGTCTGAAGCACTTCACCGCCGCAGAGATGCGCGCGAAGCATCCCGACCGCATGATCAAGGAGGCGGTCTGGGGCATGCTCCCCAAGAACAACATCGCGCGCAAGATGATGACGCGCGTGAAGGTGTTCGCCGGCGCGGAGCATACCCACGCCGCGCAGAAGCCGGTCGAAATCAAGCTCTAACCCGTTGAAGGAATTTCAAAATGGCTAACAAGAAGGCAATTTCCGCTGGCACCGGCCGCCGCAAGACGGCCACCGCGCGCGTCAACCTCGTCGAGGGCAAGGGTCTCTGGACGGTCAACGGCGTCGCGCTCGAGGAGTATCTTCCCTCCGAGGCGCTGCGCGACTACCTCAAGCAGCCCGTCGCGATCTCCGGCTACGACATGGCCAAGGTCGACGTCGTGGCGTTCGCCAAGGGCGGCGGCATCGCCGGCCAGGCCGGCGCGATCCGCCACGGGCTCGCCCGTGCGCTCGTCGCGGCCGACGAGTCGACGCGCGCCGCGCTCAAGAAGGCGGGCTGCATGACCCGCGACAGCCGCATGAAGGAGCGCAAGAAGCCCGGCCAGCCCGGTGCCCGCAAGCGCTTCCAGTTCTCGAAGCGCTGATCGCGATGGCATTCGGTTTCCTCAAGAAGATCGCCGCCGCAATCACCGGCGGCGGCAAGGGCAAGCCGCCCGCCAAGGGCGGCGACGCCCAGAAGAAGAAGCGGCGCCGCGGCGGGCGCAAGCACGGCGGCGGCAAGGGCGGCGCGCAGGCGCAGTCCGGCCAGCAGCAGCCGGCGCAGAAACAGCAGTCCGCCCAGAAGCAGCCGCGGCAGCAGCAGTCGCAGCGCCAGCAGGCGCGCGGCCCGTCCGACCGTCAGCCGCGCGGCGAGCGCCAGGAGCGCTCCGACCGCGGCGGTTCGCGTCGCGGCGGCCGCGGCGACCGCGGGCGCTCGCAGCGTCCGGAGGTGGTCAACACCGCGGCCGGCGAGATGCGCCCGGGCGGCGAGATCTCGGCGGCGGAGCTCGAGCGGCTCCGCGCCGAGCACGCCAAGTGGGACCCCGCGTCCTTCGCGGTCGAGCCGCAGGAGGGCAAGAAGCGGTTCCAGGACTTCGACCTTCCAGGCGAGGTGCTGCACGGCATCGCCGACCTCGGCTTCAGGTACTGCACCGAGATCCAGGCGCTTTCGCTCGACCAGGCGCTCGCCGGCCGCGACATCGCGGGCCGCGCGCAGACCGGGTCCGGCAAGACCGCCGCGTTCCTGGTGGCGATCCTCACCCGCTACCTGCGCTCGCCCGAGCGCCGGGCCGAGAAGGGCGGCGCCCCGCGCGCGCTCGTCATCGCGCCGACGCGCGAGCTGGTGATCCAGATCTGCAAGGACGCGCACGCGATCGGCAAGTACTGCGACCTGAGGTCGCTCGCCGTCTACGGCGGCATGGACTACGACCGCCAGAAGCGCGAGGTGCTCGCCTCGCCGGTCGACCTGCTCGTCGCGACGCCCGGTCGCCTGCTCGACTACGTCAGGAGCCGCGTCATCGACCTCTCGCACGTCGACACACTCGTCATCGACGAGGCCGACCGGATGCTCGACATGGGCTTCATCCCCGACGTGCGCAGGATCATGAGCAGCCTGCCGCCGAAGGACCGCCGCACCACCATGCTCTACTCGGCGACGCTCGACGAGACGGTGATGCGCCTGGCGACGAACTGGATGAACGAGCCCTACAAGGCCGAGGTGGAGTCCGAGACGAACGCCACCGACACGGTCAAGCAGGTCGTCTACGTGATCCAGGCGAAGGACAAGTTCACGGTGCTCTTCAACCACGTCGCGCTCCACCCCGACGCGCGGACGATCGTGTTCTGCAACCGCAAGTCGACGACGGAGGACGTCTACGAGTCGCTGAAGATCCGCGGCGTCTCGGTGGAGATGCTCTCCGGCGACGTCAACCAGAACAAGCGCCTCAAGGTGCTCGACCAGTTCCGCGACGGCGAGGTGAGGGTGGTGGTTGCGACCGACGTCGCCGGCCGCGGCCTGGACGTGAAGGGCCTCGAGTACGTGGTCAACTTCGACTTCCCCTACGAGGCCGAGGACTACGTGCACCGCATCGGCCGCACCGGCCGCGCCGGCTCGACCGGAGTTGCGATCTCCTTCGCCGACGAGTTCGAGAGCTGCCAGATCCCCGACATCGAGGCGTACATCAAGGAGCCTCTGAAGTGCACGGTGATCGGTCCCGACGACCCGCTCCTCAAGCCCATCCCCGCCCGGCACTCGAAGCTCGGCGAGGTGGACGCCGAGGCGCGCGCCCAGGTGGACGCCCGCGAGGCGGCCGGCGAGGAGGAGAAGGCGGCCGCGGCCGCGATGGTCGGCGCGAACGCGACGACCGGCACCGGCGCGCCCGCAGTCCTCAGGACCGGCGCGCCGCAGCGCAAGCTGCCGAAGTTCGACAGCGCCTGCGAGCCGAAGAAGCCTGCTCCGGACGAAACCGACGCCTACAACAAGCCGGTCGCCCAGCAGACGAAACTTGAGGAGTGGCAATTGACACCCGAAGGTCAAAATTGATATAATACACAAACTTTTAACCAAGGAAAAGATAAATGCCGACAATCAACCAGCTGATCCGCAAGGGGCGCCGCCCCCTGGCAAAGCATTCGAAATCGCCTGCGCTGAAGGCGTGCCCCCAGCGCCGTGGCGTCTGCCTCGTCGTCAAGACGATGACGCCCAAGAAGCCGAACTCCGCGCTCCGCAAGGTGGCGCGCGTCCGCCTCACCTCCGGCTACGAGGTGACCGCGTACATCCCGGGCGAGGGCCACAACCTGCAGGAGCACTCCGTGGTGATGGTCCGCGGCGGCCGTGTCAAGGACCTCCCTGGCGTGCGCTACCACATCATCCGCGGCAAGCTCGACTCGCTTGGCGTCGCCGGCCGCAACCGCAGCCGTTCGAAGTACGGCATGAAGAAGGCCAAGAAAGAGGAGAAGTAAGCCATGAGTCGCAGAGGCAAGGCAGTAGTCAAGCGCGTCACGCTCGACCCGAAGTACAACTCCGAGCTCGTCGCCCACATGATCCGCGTGGTCATGAAGGACGGCAAGAAGACCGTCGCCGAGCGCATCGTCTATGGCGCGATCGACAAGGTCGCCGAGAAGATGAAGGAGGATCCCTCCAAGTTCGTCAAGGACGAGAAGGCGCTCGAGGACCCGCTCGAGGTCGTCGCCGCCGCGATCGAGAACATGAAGCCCCAGGTCGAGGTGAAGACCCGCCGCGTCGGCGGCACCACCTACCCGGTGCCGGTGCCGATCGCCGCGAACCGCCAGCTTTCGCTCGCGCTGCGCTGGGCCACCCAGTTCGCGTCCGCGCGCCACGGCATGGGCATGCCGGCCGCAGTCGCGGCCGAGCTCGTTGACGCCTTCCAGGGCCAGGGCAACGTCATCAAGAAGCGCGACGACGTGCACAAGATGGCCGCGGCCAACAAGGCGTTCGCGCACTACGCCTGGTAATGAAGGCGATTGCGCTGGCGGCGCTCGTTGGCGCTACCTGCGTCGCGGCGGCTGCCGCGGAGATTGACCTCGCCGGAAACTGGAATCTCGTCAAGGCAGACGACGCCAAGGTCGCCTGCCCGATTGCCGTTCCGGGCGGCGTCCATTCCGCGCTCCTGAAGGCGGGGCTGATGGACGACGCGTTCTGGGGCCGCAACGAGGAGAAGATGCAGTGGGTCGGCAGGTCCGACTGGAACATCTCGCGCAGCTTCGACGTCCCCGCTGACTTCGCGGCGAAGAGGGAGATTGTCCTCAGGCTCGAGGACTGCGACGCGTTCGCGACGATTTTCGTCAACGGCCAGAAGGTCGGCGAGACGACCGACCGCTTCCAGCGCTACGAGTTCGACGTCAAGCCGTTCCTGAAGGCTGGCGCGAACACGGTGGAAGGGCGCTTCCGCAGCCCGGAGCTGGAAGGCGACCGGCGTCGCGCGGCGAAGGGCAGGGCGTTTCCCATGTCGAACATGACCTGGGCGAAGAACCAGGCGTTCGTCCGCAAGCCCGCCTGCCACGGCGGCTGGGACTGGGGCCCGGCGGTCGAGGTCATCGGCTTCTGCGGCACGGTGAAGCTGATCGCGGCTGACGGCCCGCGCGTCGAATACGTCTACTCGACCCAGAACTTCAACGACGACTTCACCCACTGCACGCTGACCGTCACGGTTGAGCTGTCGGACGGCTCGAAGGTCGAGCGGAAGTTCGAGATCGACAATCCGCCGCTCTGGTGGCCGAACGGCGCGGGCGAGCAGAAGTTCTACACGGCCGAGTTCGAGGTGAACGGCGAGAAGGTCGTCAAGCGGATCGGCCTCAGGAAGATCGAGGTGCTGAACGAGAAGACGGTCTCGAAGGAAGGCAAGGAGGAGCTTTCGCTCGTCTTCCGCGTCAACGGACGCCGGCTCTTCATGAAGGGCGCGAACTGGATCCCGTGCTCGGCCTACGAGAACGAGCAGACCCCCGCCCGCTATCGCGACCTCCTCGAAAGCGCGAAGGCCGCGAACATGAACATGCTCCGCGTCTGGGGCGGCGGGCAGTACGAGAAGGATGTCTTCTACGACACATGCGACGAGCTGGGCATCCTCGTCTGGCACGACATGATGTGCTCCTGCGCGGTTTATCCCGGCGATGACGCGTTTCTCGGCGAAATCCGCGCCGAGCTCGCGCACCAGCTCCGCCGACTCCGCGACCACGCCTCGATCGCGATGTGGTGCGGCGACAACGAGTGCCTAGGCGCGGTCAAGTGGTTCAAGGAGACGCGCGCCGACCCCGACTTCTACCGCGGCGAATGGATCAAGCGCTCGAAGATGCAGGGCGAGCTCGTGGGGAAATACGACCCCGCGCGCACCTACTGGCCGTCCTCGCCGTGCTGCGGCCCCGGCGACTTCGGCGACGGCTGGAAGGAGGACTCGAAGGGCGACATGCACAACTGGGACGTGTGGCACGAGAACGCGCCGTTCGCGAAATACTACGACTACCACCCGCGCTTCTGCTCCGAGTTCGGCTACCAGTCTTTTCCGTCGCTGGAGGTCGCCGAGACGTTCGCCACGAAGGAGCAGATCCTCGCGCGCGGACCCGACTTCGAGTGGCACCAGAAGAACGACGGAGGCAACCGCCGCATCCGCGAGAACTTCCAGCGCTATTTCCGCGAGCCGAAGGACGTCCCCTCGGAGCTCCTGCTCTCGCAGTTCCAGCAGGCGATGGCGATCCAGATGGCCGTGGACGCGTGGCGCAGCGAGCAGCCGCGCTGCATGGGCACGCTCTTCTGGCAGCTCAACGACAACTGGCCGGTCGCGTCGTGGAGTTCGATCGAGTACGGCGGCAAGTGGAAGCCGCTCCACTACCTCGCCAAGCGCTTCTTCGAGCCGGTGCACGTAACGCTCTCGCCCGACGGGACGGTGAAGGTAGTCAACGACACCGACAGGCACATCGAAGGCGATGTCCTGGCCATCTTCCATCCCTTTGACGGCGGTGCGGAGGAGAAGATGCTCCTTCCTGCAAATAGGATCGACGCTCGTTCGGCGGCTGCTTTTGGCAAGGTCGCGCAGCGCAAGAACGCAGTGCTGCGTCTCGTCTTCCGAGGCGGCGTGTCGGGGACGACCATGGGGGTCCACGCGTGGAACCTCCCCGTTCGCTCCGACTACAAGGGCGAGCTGCCGAAGGCGCATGTCAAGGCTGAGGTCGACGGCTTCAAGGCGACGCTCGCGACGGACAAGCCGGCGTTCTGGGTGTGGATGAACGCGAAGGGCATCCGCGGCGAATTCGACGACAACGCGGTGACGCTCGTCCCCGGTTGGCCCCGCACATTCACCTTCAAGCCCAAGGACCCGGTCACGCCCGCGGCGTTCAAGGCCGCGTTCTCCGTCACCCACCTAACCGAGCTCTATTCTGCTGACGCCGCGGCGGCGGGACCGTCCGACTGACCAAAAGGGGACGGCGCGGAATGAGGACTGCTCACATAGTAGTCACCTGCTCGACCGCGCATCGGGCGCGGCGCGACAAGCTCGCTGGCGTCGTCCGCGTCGCGCGGAAGCTCGGCTGGCGGCTCCACGTCGTCGACCGGCATCCGTTCTCGCCTTCGCTCGATGACATCCTCGCCCAAGTCGTGCCCGACGGGTTCATCCTCGAAAACGACGACGTCGCGGCGGGCGGTATCGCCTATTTCCGCCGCCGATTCCCCAAGGTGCCGCGGGTGTTCATGGACGCTTCGCCGCAGGTCGCCAGCAGCGGCAACGTCCTGCTGGACGCGGTTTCCGTGGCGAACTGCGCGGCGGAGCACCTCGCCTCCCTGGGAGTCTCCTCGTATGCGTATGTCGGCGTCTCGGGGCGCCCTTTCTGGGACGCCCAGCGCGAGACCTCCTTTGTCGCGGCCATGCGCAGGCGCGGCGCGGTGGTGAAGGTCTTCCGTCCCGGACCGAGCGCCAGGCGCGGAGCCGCGGCGCTGCGCCGCTTCCTGCTCGCCCTGCCCCGGCCGTGCGCCGTCTTCGCCGCTTTCGACGCCGTCGCGAAGGAAGTGGTGGACGCCTGCGCCGCCGCCGGACTCTCGGTGCCGGACGACGTCGCCGTGCTCGGCTGCGACGATGACGCATTTATCTGCGAGAGCTCGTATCCGACGATATCGAGCATCCTGCCCGACTGGCAGCGCTGCGGCGAGCTGGCCGTCGAGCGGCTGCGGCGGCGCATCGAGGGCGGCGGCGCGGGCGCCGCGACGAAGTACGGGGTCGTCTGCGTGTCGGTGCGCGAGTCGACGCGGCTTCTGAGCGCGCGCAGTGCCGTGGTGAAGCGGGCGCTCGCGTTCATTGCGGAGAACGTCACCTCCGGCATCTCCGCCTCGGGCGTGGCGCTGGCGCTGGACATTCCCCTGCGGACGCTCGAATACCGCTTCCGCCGCGAGCTCGGCAGGACGGTCTCCGCGGAAATCCAGGAACGCCGGCTCGGGGCGGTCGAGCGGATGCTCGCAGACCGCAATGTCCGCATCGAGTCCATCGCGCAGATGTGCGGCTACCGCTCTGACGTGAACCTGAAGAAGCAGTTCCGTAAGCGCTTCGGCCTCTCCATGCGCGAATGGCGCAAGGGCGCTGAATGAAGGAGTCGTGAATTTATGGTATAATACACGCCGTAAAGTTGTAGGAGGTATTCAATGCCAGCAGTAATGGATGCAATAGACAGGATGACAACATCCGAGAAGTTCGATACTATGAACTACCTATGGTCGTCGCTTGCCGCGTCGGGGAGCGATCTTGCTCCGGCATGGCATCAGCACGAACTCGAGAAGACGGCTGCGCGCGTGGCTTCCGGAATTGAGCGCCCGATACCTTGGAATGCTGCAAAGGAAATCATAAATGGCGCGTTTTGATGTTTCACCAGAACATATACTACAAAATCGACGGTGATACAGTCGTAGTCTGGAGAATTCTTGATCAACGCTTCAATCCCCGTCGAATTGAATTTGCGCTAACACATCCTGAGGGGGATATCTAACCCGATAGCGACAACCATTAGTATTCTGGTGGTCTTGCATGGCGTTTGCGTAAAAGTATATATTTATTTTGCGGGAAAATGCCAGCATCCTCCGACGGCATGTGCTATAATATGCACAAACCAATGCGGCGTGTCCGCAAAACAAGGAGGGATGAGAAGATGACAAGGAAAATTCTGCTGTTGGCATCGTCGACGCTCGCCGCCGCGCTTGCGCCTGGTTTTGCCTCGGCGATAAACTATCCGCTCGAAGGCGGCACGCGCACCTCGGTGGGCAAGAACATCGTCAACACCTTTACCAACTCGAGCACGCTGGTCGTGAGCAAGCAGACTACAGTTCGTGCGCTTTTTGTTGGCGGCGGCGGCGGTGGCGGCGCGGGCTGCGGTGGTGGCGGCGGTGGCGGCGGTGTCGTCGAGATTGAAGATCTCGTTCTTGAGCCTGGGACTTATGAGGTCACAGTTGGAGCCGGCGGCACTGGAGGCACCCGCGCCTACTCGGCTTACATTACCAGGGGAAACAACGGAGGAAACTCTTCGCTTACCCTGAATGGCGTAGCCGTCTCCAATCGGCTTCCGGCGCTTGGCGGCGGCGGCGGCGGGTGCTGGACGGATCGGGACGGGAAAAACGGAGGCTGTGGCGGCGGAACGGTTGGCGAAGGTGCGAAAGGCGCCGGCACAAGCGGACAGGGCTATGACGGCGGCACCAGCGGAAGTCGTTCAACGAGTGGTGGTGGCGGTGCTGGCGGTGCGGGCGGCAACGGTAGCACACTTGGTGGCGATATACAGAAACCGGCCTCGGCGGTCGGCGGGATTGGGTATACGAGCAATATCTCTGGGGTCGCCGTGGCATACGGTGGTGGTGGCGGCGGCGGCGGCGGTGACAAAGGCTACTGTCCACCAAGTAGCGGAACGGATGGCGGCGGCAGCGGAAGTGCTTATGGATCTAATGGGTCTGCCAACGGAGGTGATGGCGAGAATGGTCGTGGCGGTGGTGGCGGCGGCAGCGGCTGGGGTAGCATTGGCATTCATGGCAAGGGCGGCGACGGCGGCTCTGGCATAGTAATCATCTCCTACCAGATTCTCACCGGTTTCTCGGTCCACCTTCTGTAAGGTGTTTTGCCAAGGATTGCCTTAACCCAAATGGTTGCGTAGAGGCGTGATGGCGAGGATGGCCAGAATAGGTGTCCTGAGCGACACCCATATCCGAGACGAGAAGGATGGTGAAGCGCTGCGCAAGGCGTTCGACTGCTTTCGTCGCCAGCATGTCGACGGAGTGGTCATCGCCGGCGACATCACCGACAACGGCCGGCGCTCTGAACTGAAAATCGTCTCGAACGCATGGTTCTCGGCTTTCCCGGAAGGACGGGGCGAGGACGGCAAGCCCGTCGAGCAGCTGTTCATCTACGGCAACCACGATTACTGGGGGTGGTGCTGGACCCGCGACGGCCGCCGCCGCACCGAGGACTTCTCAAGCGAACATCCGGGAGACGCTATAGGAGTTGACGCCAAGTCGCGCGCCGAGGCCTGGCGGATGAATTTCCACGAGGAGTACCGGGATGTCTGGATGAAGCGGGTCGGCGGAGTCCCGGTGATCGGCGTCCACTGGAACAATGACGTACATGTGCTCGAGGATTTCCTCGCCGCCAACCAAGGCGCCATCGATCTTTCCAAGCCGTTCTTCTACGTTCAGCATCCCCATCCCAAGGGCACCTGCTTCGGTTCCTGGTCGTGGGGCGCTGACGACGGGGAGACGACCCGCGTCCTTTCGAGATATCCGCGCGCGATCGCCATTTCCGGGCATAGCCACTACACGCTGACCGACGAACGTTCGATCTGGCAGGGCGCGTTCACGTCGATCAACGCGGGTTCGTTCAAATACGCCTCGTTGGACTATCCGCTCCGTGAGAATGCGCTGCCCGTCTACTACGGGCCCGGATTTGACGGAGAGACCCGGGTCCACAGCATGGACAGGCTCGACACGTCAAATACGCGCCACGGCATGGTAATCGACGTCTTTCCGGGGAGGCTTGTCGTCCGGCGGGTCGATTTCACCACCGAATCTCAGATAGGGGATGTATGGACTGCGCCGCTTCCAAGCGCTGAAGGCGGGCCAATGGACTATGCAGTCAGGGCGGGGTCGCGCTCAAAGCCGGCGTTCCCGGCCGGCGCGACCGTCGCCGTGGTGCCGGCAACCGACAAGGACGGGAGAAAGCGGATATTCGTCAGGTTCCCTCCGGCCCGTCCGGTCGGCGGATGCCGCGTGTTCGAGTATGAAGTCACTGCCACGCTGAAGGAAGACGGCGTCGATCTCGTTCAGGCGCAGCGCCGTTTTCTTTCGCCGGATTTCCATCTGGCGGCGAGCCGTACCGACGGGGTCGTGGACTGCGCCCTGTTTCTGGACGAGCTTCAGGCCCAGGGGCGATATGTATTCTCGGTGCGTCCAATCGAATGCTTTGGGAACAAGGGCGATGGGATATCCTCGGAGGAGGTAGACATATGTCGTCTCTGACTGTGCGATGGTGCCGCGTTATGGTGACGGTGGCTGCGCTCGCGGCGATGCCCTCGGACTGTCTGCTGGCGCAGGATGTGCCTGGGGAATGTCAATGGATGGTCGTGGATCTGTCCGGCGGTCCGTTCGCCGAACGGTATCCAGTCCGCGAAGAGCGGCATGGTCCCGACTTGTCGGACGACAGATGCCGCACGACCGAGCTTTGGCTGCGTCGGATGCCAGCCGGTACGTTCCGGATGGGCAGCCCGAATGACGAGATTGGAAGGACGCCAGCCGAGGCGCAGCGAGACGTGGCGATTTCGAAGCCGTTCCTTGTCGGGATGTTCGAAGTGACCCAGCGGCAGTACGAACTGGTCATGGGCGCCAATCCGTCCAAGTACAGGGGCGATGCGCGTCCGGTCGAGAGCGTATCCTACGACGACCTCCGCGGCGGCGGGAAGGGGGCGCTTTGGCCATCTGGCGACGGTGTAGACGATGATTCTTTCCTCGGCAGGCTGCGGATCAGGACGTCGTTGCCCTTTGACCTGCTGACCGAGGCCGAGTGGGAATACGCCTGTCGCGCTGGAACGCAGACGGCGTTCAGCAATGGACAGGGGATTTCCGGTCAGCTGAAGGACCCGGCCCTTCGGATGATTGCAAGGTACGGATACGACCAGACCGACGCGAAGGGGGGCTATTCCGCCGCTCACACCAAGGTAGGGTCATACCATCCAAACGGGTTCGGACTCTACGACATGCATGGAAACGTGGCGGAGTGGTGCCTTGACTGGTGGACGGGCGACCTCGGCACTTCCCCCGCAAGCGACCCGACAGGGCCGCAGACCGGAAGATGCAGGACGGTGAGAGGAGGATGCTTTTCGTGTTACATCTATGCGGGCGGTGCAATGGCCAACCGAAGCGCCTACCGCTCCAACTACTACGGCTATGGTGAAAACACGCCCGATAGACGGCACGAGTACATCGGGTTCCGCGTCAAGTGCCGGCCATGACACAAAGGAATTGACTGTGGTGGCCAGAAAATTCGGCTCTTCGAAGTTTTTAGTGGAAAACGCAATCAGATTGTGTTTATATGAAACTCCGATGGTTGGGGTTCTCGCTACCGCTTCACTGCTCCGCATCCGACAACCCTGAGCCAGTTCCATGTCATTTGTCTTTAACACAGAGAGCACAAAGGGCGCATAGTTTTTTATCTGGGGGCGTTGCCCCCAGACCCCCTGCGGCGAAGCCGCAGATATAAATCATGGCAAGCGCGGCCGTGGAGGACGAATGGCATGCGCGAAGCAAAGCACATTCTGCGGAGCGGTAGCGAGAGCCCCACGGATCGGAGTTTCACACTCTGCGTTGTCGGCACTTCCACCATGTCCATTGTGCAGAGCGGCGCGAATTATGGTATAATCTGCATCCTATGGACTCACTTACCATAGCGTCGATGGCGATCTGGGCGGCGGCGGCGGCCGGCGTGGCGTGGTACCTGGCGACTGTCGCCGGGGAGGTGACCTATGTCACGCTCGCGGACGGGCGCCGCCAGGCGCGGCAGATACCGGTTGTCTTCAAGGCGCTGCTGCCGTTTGCGCCGAACTTCTTCCCGCTCGTCCGGAGCCCGGCGTTCCGGCGCACGGTGGAGAGCGCGGACGCGAAGCTGGTGCAGGGCGGCTTCGAGGGGCTGATCTCGGGCGAGGAGTTCGCGGCGCTCAAGCTGATGCTGCTGTGGGTGCTGCCGGACCTCTGGCTGCGCGGCGCGGTGAAGCGGCGGCACCTCGCGATCCAGAAGGCGCTGCCGTTCGTCCTCGACCTCCTGACGCTTTCGGTGGAGGCGGGCATGGACTTCATCAGCGCGCTGCAGCGCAACTGCAGGCTTAGGCGGCTCGACCCGCTCAACGAGGAGCTCCTGCGGATGACGAAGGAGATCCAGGTCGGTCGCTCGCGCCGCGAGGCGCTGAAGGACATGGCGAAGCGCGTCGGCCAGCCGGACCTGCGGTCGGTCGCGCACGCGCTGGTTCAGGCGGACGAGCTCGGCGTCTCCATCGGCGCGATGCTGAGGATACAGTCCGACCAGCTCCGCGCCCGCCGCTTCGACCGGGCGGAGAAGCTGGCGGCGGAGGCGCCGGTCAAGATGCTCGGTCCGCTGATGCTCTGCATTTTCCCGGCTGTGTTCATCATCCTGCTCGGGCCGGTGCTTACCCAGGCGATGAAAGGAGTGTTCTGATGGCGGAGAATCCGTCACTTGAGGCGGTGAAGGGCCCGCTCGCGGGCCGCAGGTTCGAGGTGGGCCCGGGCGGGTTCAGGCTCGGCCGCTCGTCCACCTGCGACATCCACGTTCCCGACGAGGAGCTGTCGCGCAACCACTGCCTCTTCGAGGCGGCGGGGCCGACCGGCCTGCGCGTGACCGACCTCGCGAGCGCGAACGGCACCATCGTCAACGGCGAGCCGATCGGCGCGGAGCCGGTTCCGCTCTCGCCGGGCGACACGGTGGAGGCGGGCGGAACCACGCTGCGCGTCGCCGGCGGAGCGGTGTCGCGGCTGGACCTGGGGCTCGGGCCGGCGACGCCGGCGGGACAGGCCGCGGCGCCGTCCGCGCCGCCGCGCCGCCGGCGTCCGGCGTTCCTCAACGCGCTGTGGGGAATCGCGGTGGCGTCGTGCGCGATCGGCATCTACCTGGCGCTGACCGGGAAGCGGACCGTGCCCGCGCCGCCGGCGGCGCCGGTCGAGGAGGCGGCGCCGGTCGTCAAGGAGGCTTTCTACGAAAAGGTGGAGGCGAACGATTCGCGCATCTTCCGCTACGCGATGACGCTGGCGGCGGACTCCACGCTGACGGTGAAGGTCGACGACGTGCCGGACGAGAACCGCCACCACGCCAAGAGCCAGCCGCTCGGCCCAGAGGCGCTGGAGGAGATCAACGAGATCCTCGCCTGGAAGAACCTGAAGGACCTCGACCGCGAGTACATCGGCGTCGAGCCCGACCCGCCGGCGCTCGAGAGCTGG
This sequence comes from uncultured bacterium, assembly GCA_902770045.1. GTDB lineage: Bacteria > Verrucomicrobiota > Kiritimatiellia > RFP12 > UBA1067 > UBA1067. The sequence continues at coordinate 5,176 of CACXRO010000027.1, read as the reverse complement.
TCGCTCCGGGTGGTCTACTCCAACCGGGTGCGCACGGTGAAGGTGGTCAACGCCCAGGAGCCGGAGGCGTTCAGGGTGATCCGCGAGCGGCTGGAGGCGTTCTCCAAGAGCGAGCTCGGGGTGTGGGCGATCCAGTACTCCCGCGGCAAGCTGGTGGAGCTCGCCGAGAAGGCGGCGGAGCTCGGCGAGGCGAAGTGGGCCGACCGCGACGTCGAGCACGGCAACCTCGCCGCGTCGATCGAGGCGTACCGCGAGGCGCTGTTCTACCTCGAGACCATCGACCCGAAGCCGCCGCTCGCGGCGACGGCGCGCGAGGGGCTGGAGCGCTCGAAGGAGGAGCTCGACCGGCGCTGCCGCGACCAGCGGTTCCTCGCCGACCGCGCGCTCAACCTCAAGCAGTGGGAGGAGGCGAAGAGCGCGCTGATGGTGCTGATGGAGATGGTGCCTGACCGCCGCGACGACCGTCACCGCGACGCCAAGACTAAGCTCCTCTCGGCGGAGAGCCATCTGAAGAAGGGAGGCGAGAGATGAGGTCGGCCATTTTTGCGGTTCTCGCGCTCGCGTCCGCCGCGGTCCTTGCGGCGGACGAGCAACCCGCGGTGCGTCCGCGGGTGACGGTGTCGAGCCAGCCGTCGGGGGCGACGGTGTCGGTGGACGGCATGGACCGCGGCGTCACGCCGCTGGTGATCTACGACCTGGGCCCCGGCCGCCACCACCTGCGCTACCGGCTCGCCGGCTACGAGGACCGCGACCGGTTCTTCACCATGGACGAGGGCCCGGTGCTGGAGAAGAGCGAGACGCTCGTCCCCGAGAAGGGGCTGCTCCTGCTGCGCACCGACCCGCCGGGCTGCGCCATCACCATCGACGGCGTGGCCGCCGGCACGACGCCGCGGCTCTTCACCGACCTCGACGCCAAGGAGACTTACAAGGTCAGGCTGACCAAGGCGGGCTACCTGCCGCAGGATCTGGTCGTCAAGTTCAACGGGCGCGAGCCGCTGGTGAGGGACGAGAAGATGGTGCTCGACTCGGGCGCGATCAGCATCATCTCCGACCCGGCGGGCGCGGAAGTGACGGTGAACGGCATCGTCCGCGGCGTGACGCCGCTCGAGGTGAAGGACGTCCCGAAGGGCAGGGCGGCGGTGAAGTTCAGGCTCGACGGCTTCGCCGAGGAGGTGCGGGAGCTCGCGATGCGCGCCGGCGACCGCCAGACGCTGTCGATCGTGCTCAGTCCGCTGCCCGGCTCGCTGCACTTAGCCTCGGTGCCGGATGGCGCGCGGTTCTACCTGGACGAGGAGGCGCGCGGACAGGGTCCGCTCGCGATCACCGGGCTCAAGCCGGGCGCGTACCGCGTCCGCGCCGAGCTCGCCGGCTACGGCACGATCGAGAAGACGGTGGAGATAAAGCCCGGCGAGGCGACGCGCGAGGAGTTCCGGCTCTCCAACGTGATGGGCAGACTGGAGGTGCGCACCGATCCGCCGGGGGCGACGGTGGTCTTCGACGGCAAGGTGCTCGGGACGACGAAGGGGCCCGAGGGCGCGGCGAAGAGCGACGTCTTCGCGATCGAGAACATCCTCGAGGGCGAGCACGTGCTCATCGTGCGCAAGGACGGCTACGAGGAGTCGTCCCGGAAGCCGAAGATCCGCAGCACCAAGACCTCGCAGGCGAACGTGAGGCTCAAGCGGGTTTTTGTTCCCGACATCGAGCTCGAGACGGTGCACGGAACCGTCCGCGGCGTGCTGGTGGAGAACCAGGTGGACTGCGTCAAGGTCGAGGTCTCGCTCGGAATCACCCGCACCATCCCCAGGAACGAGATCAGGAAGTACACGCCCATCGGCGAAGGGGCGAAGTGAGGCGGCGGCTCGACGTCGCGCTGGTGGAGCGCGGGCTTGCCGCGTCCCGCACCCTCGCCCAGGCGCTCGTCATGGCGGGCAAGGTGCGCGTCGCGGGGCAGGTGGAGACCAAGGCGTCGCGGCAGGTGGACGAGTCGGCGGCGCTCGAGGTGGAGGCGCCCCCGCGTTTCGTCTCCCGCGGCGGCGAGAAGCTGGAGGGCGCTTTCGCGCTCTGGGGCGCGGGGCCGGACCCGGCGCTCGCCGCGGCCGGACGGATCTGCCTCGACGTCGGCTCCTCGACCGGCGGCTTCACCGACTGCCTGCTGCAGCACGGCGCGAAGATGGTGATGGCGGTGGACGTTGGGACCAACCAGCTCGCCTATTCGCTCCGCAGCGACCCGCGCGTGTGGGTGAAGGAGAACTTTAACGCCCGCTACATGACGCGCGCCGACCTGCCCGAGACGCCGGAGCTGGCGGTGACCGACGTCTCGTTCATCTCGCTCCGGCTCATCCTGCCGCCGATCGCCTCGGTGCTCGCGCCCGGCGGCGCCGTCGTCGCGCTCATCAAGCCGCAGTTCGAGGTGGGGAAGGGGCAGGCGCCGGGTGGGCTGGTGCGGGACGAGGCGCTGCGCCTCGCGGCGCGCGACGGCATCGTGCACTTCGCCGAGGAGGAACTGGGGCTGTCGCTCGCCGGGCTCGCCGAGTCGCCGATCCGCGGCCGCGAGATGGGCAACGTCGAGTACCTCTCGTTCTTCCGCAAGATGTGAAGGCGGGTGTCTGCCCGGTCGAGGAGTGCAATATGGAAAGGATGGTGTTCAAGATGAGAAATGCGATGATGGCGTGCGCGCTGGCACTTTCGTCGTCCGCGGCATTTGCGGCGACGTGGCACGTGTCGACGGGCGGAGACGACGCGGCCGGCGACGGCTCGGAGGAAAACCCCGTCGCGACAATCGCGCGCGCCGTGCAGCTCTCGCGCATGGCGGGAAAAGGCGAGGCGAGGGAGATTGTCGTCGGTGACGGAACCTACCGCTTTGCCGGCCCGGTCGCGATAGGCGACAAGGACGCGGGGCTCGTCGTGCGCGCGAAAAACCCGGGGAAGGCGGTGCTTTCCGGCGCCGCCCCGGTGACTGGCTGGGAGAGGGATCGGAAGGACGGCCGCCTGCTCGTCGCGCGCTTCCCTTTTGAAATCGACCCCAATGCCGGATACAGTCTCGTCGTGAACGGAAGGAAGGCGGCCCTGGCGCTGTTTCCGGCGGGCGGCTCGAAGCCGCTTTCGTACTTTGCGACCGCGGCGGACGTCTCGCTCGACAACCGCACGGTCCTTCGCTACGACAGGAAGAAGCTGCCGTCCGGCGATGCCTTCAAGGATATCGACCTCGCCTCGGCCAGGATCGTCATTCCGCAGGAGTGGGCCAAGAACCGGATGTTCGTGGCCACGAACGACTGGCAGAACGGCGTGTTCTATCTCAAGGGCAGGACGAACATGCCGCTCGGCAGGTTCAACCAGGGCTTCCGCGTCCAGAACACGCGTCATGGCCTCCTTGCGCCGGGCACCTGGATGTACGAGGGGTCGACTGGGTTGATGCTGTACTTTCCCCGCGAGGACGAGAAGCCGGATGCGATGGTGGCCTCGGTCACGCGCGCCCAGCGCATCTTCACCCTCACCAAGGCGAAGAACGCGCGCATCTCGGGCTTCGTCTTCGAGGGATGCGCGAGGCTGCCGGGCTCCGGCAACTACGGCAAGTCGGGACAGGCGGCCGCGGTCGGCGGGAACGGTCCCAGCGGCGTGGTCGTCGAGGACTGCGAGTTCCGCAACATCACGGGCTGCGGCGTGTGGTTCGTGAAGCCCGCGAACTGCGAGGTGAGGCGGTGCAGGATGCACGGCATCGGCGAAAACGGCGTGAACTTCATGGACGGCGGCCCAGGCGGCGGGGGAGTGTTCGACTGCGACATCTCAGAAGTCGGCTCGACCGGCGCGTACCTGCAGCTGCCGCGCGTCACGCTCGCCGGCAACCACATCCACCATGTCGGACGCAGCGCGGCGACGATCTGGACGCACGGCTCGGCGGTCGTCTCGAACGAGTTCGACCACACGATGCGCTCGAGCCGCGACGGCGGGGCCGTCTACGGGGCGATGAACTACACGCTTTTCGAGGGGAACTACTGCCACGACTGCGGCGGCTGGCCCGGACTCTACAACGACGAGGGCGGAAGGAACTCCGTATACCGCGGCAACCGCTTCGAGCGCTGCTGGTGGCCAATCCACATGCACGACTGCCGCAACATCGTCGTCACGAACAACGTGATGGCCTGCGACCAGGCGATGCGCTTCTCCTTCCAGGGGTCGGCTGGATGCGTCTTCAGGGACAACCTCATCCGCTCGCCGCGGAAGATCGAGAGCGACAAGTATGTCCCGAACTGCTCGATATGGGAGAACACGGTCGAGACCGGGAGCTTCAAGGGCGGATGGAGCCGGGGGAAAGTGGTCAGGCTCGAGAACAAGCCCCGGCCGCCGAAGGAGCCGTGCGTCGCGTGTCCGACGAAGGGCCCGTTGTTCCCGGAGGGCAAGTTCGACCCGTCCGTCTTCGCAACGCCGTGGAAGCTCTCCCGCATCGTCGACCGGGACGAGCAGGGCCGCGAGAGCCCCGGCATACCGGGCTGTTTCCTCTATTTCGGATACGATGCGGAATTCCTCTACGTCAAGGCGAACTACGAGTACAACAAGTTCACCTACTACGACGGTGCGACCAAGGTGGGGAACGGACCCTGGGGCGTGACGGACGGCGTGAGGCTGCGCTTCGACGGATTAGAGGTGACGGCGTTCCTCGGCGGGAAGGTGGAGTCGTCCGATCCGTCGCTCGTGTTCGATGCGACGAACTCGTCCGTTAAGCTGCACAGCGGATGCGGCGCGAAGGGCTACACCGTGTTCCTCGCCATTCCGCTCTCGCGTCTCGGAATCAGGGCGGCGAAGAACACCGAGGCGCTCCGCGGGAAGAAGATCCCGTTCGACGCGGTCTTCTACAACGCGGAGTACGACGAGACGCGCTACTACGAAGGCCCGTCCAAGGGGACGAAAAAGCCCGCCGGAACCGTTTTGCTGTCAAGCCCGAAAGGGGATTGAGCGGCGCCGCAAGGTATTGAAACGAAGAGCGGAAAATGCAAGTAGGCATGAAACTTTACAACTTTTTGCCATGTCGTTTGCCAAAGTAAACGAAACTTAGAAAGGTTAAACGAAAGTTTAGCCGTTTGTTGGATGTCGGCGTAGCGTTGAGTTTGGCAATCCGGCGTGGTCGGCTCCTGCCGGGCGGCTCGCCCTGCCGAACGCGCGAACTCATGAGTTCTTCGCG
>CACXRO010000026.1 GCA_902770045.1 uncultured bacterium | reverse complement strand
GAGCCGGCGCTCGAAGATGTCGATGGCGGTCTCGAGCAGGCTGCGGACGTTGCGCTCGCGCGCCATCACCGCCGCAATCTCGCGCAGCACCGCGATCTCGGTCTCTGATCTGGAGTTCATTAGCCGCGTATTATACCATATCCGCGGCCCGCGGTTCGTGGTCCACGGTTACCCAACTTGTCAGAGGCCGAGACGGCGCACGGCGGCGAGGAGGTCGGCCCTGGCCTTCTCCATCCCGACGTAGACTCCGTCGAACTCCGCCCCCGCGCGCGATTTGTCGTAGGTGAAATCGCCGCCGACGACCGTCGCCACGACGTCGCTACCGTGCATGGAGTTGACGACCAGGTTCGGGAGGTCCAACGCCGGCACAAGGTGCGGCCTGTCCAGGTCGACGATGCAAAGATCCGCCTTCTTGCCGACCGCCAGCTCGCCGATGTCGTCGCGCCCCAGCGCCTTCGCGCCGTTCTTCGTTGCCATCTCGACGATGTCCCAGGGAGAAAGCACGGTGGGGTCGTTCGCCAGTCCCTTGTGGATGAGCGAGGCGAGGTGCATCTCCTCGAACATGTCGAGGTTGTCGTTGGAGGCCGGGCCGTCGGTCCCGAGCGCGACGTTCACGCCCAGCTCCATCGCGCGCGCGATCCTGGCAAAGCCGCTGCCGAGCTTCATGTTGCTCGTCGGGTTGTGGACCAGCGTCACGTCCCGCTCCGCCATGATCCTGAAGTCGTCGTCCGTGCACCACACGCAGTGCGCAGCGTATCCGCCGCGGTCGAGGATTCCGGTGTCCGCCAGGTACGCGATCGGCGTCTTGCCGTGCCGCCCGATGCACTCCTCGTGCTCGCGCCTGGTCTCGCTGCAGTGGAAGTGGAGCCGCCGGCCGAGCTCCCTGTTCGCGTCGGCGAGACCGCGGCAGAACTTCTCGTCCGTGAGGTACTCGGAGTGGATGCAGGCGTCCATGTACACGTCCGCCTTCGCCTCTTCGCGCATCCACCTGTTCCAGCTGCGCGTCCCCGAGATGCACTCCTCGAGACGCCCGGGGACTATGGAGAGCCCCGGTATGCATGTCCGCGCGCGCATGCCGACTTCCACGAACCCATTTGGATACGTCTTGCCGTTGTACATGTCGGCGACGCACGTCGTGCCGCCGGCGAGCATCTCCATCGCGCCCCACACCGTGCCAGCGTGGATGTCCTCGTCCGTCATCCTCGCCTCGACCGGGAAGATCGCCTCCTCGAGCCAGCGCTGGAGCGGCAGCCCGCCGCCGAGGCCGCGCACCAGCGTCATCGGCGCGTGGCAGTGGCAGTTCACGAGGCCGGGCATGACGAGCGTCGTGCAGGGCGCGGTCTGCGGCCGCAGCCTTATGTCGGCGATCGAATCCCCTTCGACGACGATGTCGCCGAAACCTGTCCTGCGCCCTGGAAGCAGCATCAGGCAGTCCTTGACGACGCACCCCCGTTCGCTACGCTCTACCTCGACCATGGTCTTCCCTCCGGTTTTCGTGTCCATACCGCCGCGACGCCCGCGCTACTTGAGGAGCAGCTCGGAAAGGCGCTTGGCGAACGCGGCGCCGTCGGCCACGGGCGAGCCCTCGGCGATCAGCGCGCCGTCGTAGAGGAGCGAGGCCATGTCGGCGAGCGCGTCGCCCTCGAGCCCCTTCATCTTCTCGACCAGCGGGTGCGAGGCGTTGAGCTCAAGGATGCGCTTCTCCTCCGGGACGTCCTGCTTCATCGCGCGCATCATGCGCACCATCGACGGCGGCAGCGCGTGCTCCTGGCTGACGAGGCAGCAGGGCGAGTCGGTGAGGCGGGTCGAGAGGCGCACCTCCGAGACGCGGTCCTCGAGACTCTTCTTCACCGCCTCCAAGAGCGGCTTCAGGTCGCCCGCGGCCTTGTCCGCCGCGTCCTTCTCGGCCTTGCGCTCCTCCTCGGTGCCGAACGCCACGTCGCCGCGGGCGACGTCGACGAGCTTGTGGCCGTCGAACTCGCGGAACGACTCGACGAGGTACTCGTCCACCGGGTCGCACCACAAGAGCACGTCGCAGCCGTGCTTGCGGGCGGACTCGATCACCGGCGAGCGGCGCGCGTCGGCCTCACGCTCGGCGAGCAAATAGTAGATGTCCTTCTGCGAGGACGGCATGTCCTTGACGTAGTCCTCGAGGAAGACGGTCTTCCCGGCCTCGCCGCGCGCGGTCGGGTACTTCAGCAGCTTCTTCAGCCGGTCGGCGCGCGCGTAGTCGACGTGGACGCCCTCCTTGAGCAGGCTGCCGAAGGCGCCGTAGAACTCGGCGTAGCGCTTCGGGTCCTTCTTCTTCATCTCCTCCAGGACGGAGATCACCTTAGTCGCGACCGCGTCCTTGATCTTGCGGATCACCGCGTCGTCCTGCAGCATCTCGCGCGAGACGTTGAGCGGCAGGTCGGAGGAGTCGACGACGCCGCGGACGAAGCGCAGGTAGCCGGGGAGCAGCATCTCGATGTCGTCGCCGATGAAGACGTTCCTGACGTAGAGCGAAAGCCCGCGCTTGCGGTCGGGCATGTAGAGGTCCATCGTGGCCTTCTTCGGCAGGAACAGCAACGCCTTGAACTCGACCGCGCCCTCGCCGGAGAACGGAATCGTCTCGAACGGCTCCTCCCAGTCGTGGGTGAGGTGGCGGTAGAACTCGGCGTACTCTGAGTCCTTCACGTCCTTCTTCGGACGCTTCCAGAGCGCGACCATCGTGTTGAGCGGCTTCGCCTCGCGCTCCTCGCGCGCCTTGCGGTCCTCCTCCTTCTCGTCGGCCGGAACGTCGACGCGGCGGAAGGTGACGGGATAGGCGATGAAGTCGGAATACTTGCGGATCAGCTCGGAGACGCGCCAGTAGTCGAGGTACTCGGCCTGGTCCTCCCGCAGATGCAGCGTCACCGAAGTGCCGGGGAAGTCGCGCTCGCCGTCGGAGACGGAATACGAGCCGGAAAGGTCCGACTCCCACTTGAACGACGCGTCGCCGCCGCGCTTGCGGGTCTCCACCGTCACCCGGTCGGCGACCATGAACGCGGCGTAGAATCCGACGCCAAACTGTCCGATCAGCTCGGGGAGCGAGTCTCCGCCCTTCTCCTTGAGCATTTCGCGGAACTTCTTGGTGCCGGAGCTGGCGATGGTGCCGAGGTTGCGCTCGAGCTCCTCGGCGTCCATGCCGATGCCGTTGTCGGAGACGGTGAGGGTGCGCTCGGACGCGTTCGCCGCGATCTGGATCTTCCACTCCGGCGAGTCGGCGGCGATCGACTTGTCGGTGAGGGCGAGGAACTTGGCGCGGTCGATGGCGTCCGAGGCGTTGGACACGAGCTCGCGCAGGAATATCTCCTTCTTCGAGTAGAGCGAATTTACGACGAGGTCGAGCATTTCCGCGATCTCGGCCTTGAACTTGCTGGTCTTCTTTTCCATTTTCCCTGCCCTTTCCTGGTTGCAATAAAAGCGAAACGGCCGGCGGAGATGGCTCCGCCGGCCGCCGAATGCGGCATTACATCATGCCGTCCATGCCGGGCTGGCCGTGGCCGCCGCAGCCGCAGGCATCCTTCTTCTCGGGGATGTCGGTGACCATGCAGTCGGTCGTGAGCAGCAGGCCGGCGATCGACGCGGCGTTCTGCAGCGCCGAGCGCGTGACCTTGGCCGGGTCGACGACGCCGTCCTTCATCAGGTCGACGTACTCGCCGGTGCGCACGTTGTAGCCGTTGTTGCCCGTCGCCTTCTTGACGTTGGCGATGACGAGCGCGGCCTCGAGGCCGGCGTTGTCGACGAGCTTGCGGAGCGGGGCCTCGATCGCGCGGGCGATGATGCTCGCGCCGACGGCCTCGTCTCCCTCGAGCTTGAGCGCGTCGATGGCCTTCTGGGCGCGGAGGTAGGCGACGCCGCCGCCGGGCACGATGCCTTCCTCGACGGCCGCGCGGGTCGCGTGGAGGGCGTCGTCGACGCGGTCCTTCTTCTCCTTCATCGCCGCCTCGGTCGCGGCGCCCACCTTGATGAGGGCGACGCCGCCGGCGAGCTTGGCCAGGCGCTCCTGGAGCTTCTCGCGGTCGTAGTCGGAGGTGGTGTCCTCGATCTGCTTCTTGAGCTGCTCGACGCGGGCCTTGATGTCGGCCGACTTGCCGAGGCCCTCGACGATGGTGGTGTTGTCCTTGTCGACGACCACCTTCTTAGCGCGGCCGAGCATGTCGACGCCCACGTTCTCGAGCTTGACGCCGATGTCCTCGCTGACCAGCGTGCCGCCGGTGAGGATCGCGATGTCCTCGAGGATCGCCTTGCGGCGGTCGCCGAAGCCGGGGGCCTTGACGGCGCACACCTGGAAGGTGCCGCGCAGGCGGTTGACGACGAGCGTGGCGAGCGCCTCGCCCTCGACGTCCTCGGCGATGATCATCAGCGGACGGCCCGACTTCGCCACCGTCTGCAGGAGCGGCAGCATGTCCTGGAGGCTCGAGATCTTCTTCTCGAACAGCAGAACGGGTTCTCGAGCTCGCACTCCATCGACTCGGCGTCGGTCACGAAGTACGGCGAGAGGTAGCCCTTGTCGAACTGCATGCCCTCGACGACGTCGAGAGAGCTGTCGAGGGTCTTCGCCTCCTCGACCGTGATCGTGCCCTCCTTGCCGACCTTGTCCATCGCCTCGGAGATCATCTTGCCGATTTCGGCGTCGCCGTTCGCGGAGAGCGTCGCCACCTGGGCGATCTCGTCGGCCGACTTCACCTTCTTCGAGAGCTTGGCGATCGCCTCGACGACCGCGGCGGTCGCCTTGTCGATGCCGCGCTTGAGCGCCATGCCGTTCGCGCCGGCGGTGAGGTTCTTCAGCCCCTCGCGGTAGATCGCCTCGGCGAGCAGCGTCGCCGTGGTGGTGCCGTCGCCGGCGACGTCGTTGGTCTTCGACGCGACTTCCTTCACCATCTGCGCGCCCATGTTCTCGAACGGGTCGGGCAGCTCGATCTCCTTGGCGACGGTCACGCCGTCCTTGGTGATCTGCGGCGAGCCGAACTTCTTGTCCAGGATGACGTTGCGGCCGGACGGGCCGAGGGTGGACGACACCGCGGTCGAGAGCTTCTCGACGCCGGCGAGGATCTTCTGACGCGCTTCGGCGTCGAACTTGATCTGCTTAGCCATTTTCTTTAATCTCCAATTCCTTTGGTTACTTCTCAATCACTCCCAGCAGGTCCTCCTCGCGGACGAGCTGGAGCTTCTTGCCGTCGAGCTTCACCTCGGTGCCGCCGTACTTCGGCAGCAGGACGGTGTCGCCCTTCTTGACGTCGAACTTGATCTCCTTGCCCTCCTTGTCGACCTTCTTGCCGACGGCGAGCACCTTGCCCTGCATGGGCTTTTCCTTGGCCGAGTCGGGAATGATGATCCCGCCGACGACCTGGTCCTTTTCCTCGATCGGCTCGATGAGAACGCGATCGCCCAGTGGTCTGATGTTCATTGTTGTTTTTCTCCTTGCTTCTTTTTACTGGTTTTTCTAGACATCCTAGGAATCCTAGACCATCTAGAACTCCGAAACTACTTCATCGTGAAGTCGGCGTCGACGACGTCGTCGTCGCCCTTCTTGGCGTCGCCGCCGTTGTTCGGCGGCGGCGTGCCTGCGCCCGGAGGCGGCGTGCCCGCGCCGGCGCCCGCGGCGCCCTGCGCCTGCTGCGCCGAGGCGTACATCTCCTGCGCCACCGGCTCCATCGCCTTCATCAGCGCCTCCTGCTTCGACTTGATCTCGTCGAGCGGGGCGGCCGGCTGGCGGCCGAGCGCGTCCTTCAGCTCCTTGAGCGCGGCCTCGACCGGCGCCTTCTTGTCCGCGGCGATCTTGTCGCCCGCGTCCTTCAGCGTCTTCTCGACCTGGAAGGCGAGCCCGTCGGCCTTGTTGCGCTCCTCCACTTCCGCATGGCGCCTCTCGTCCTCGGCCGCGTGGGCCTCGGCGTCCTTGCGCATGCGCTCGATCTCCTCCTTGGAGAGACCGCCCGCCGCGGTGATGGTGATCTTCTGCTCCTTCTGGGTGCCGAGGTCCTTAGCCGAGACGTTGAGGATGCCGTTCGCGTCGATGTCGAACGTGACCTCGATCTGCGGCACGCCGCGCGGCGCCGGCGGAATGCCGTCGAGGTTGAAGTTGCCGAGCGCCTTGTTGTCCCTGGCCATCTTGCGGTCGCCCTGGAAGATCGCGATCGTCACCGCCGGCTGGTTGTCCGCCGCGGTCGAGAAGACCTGCGACTTCTTGGTCGGGATCGTGGTGTTGCGCTCGACACGTCCTTCACCTCGCCCTTCAGGATGCCGCCCTGGATCGCCGCGCCCATCGCCACCACCTCGTCGGGGTTGACGCCCTTGTGCGGCTCCTTGCCGAAGAGGCTCTTAGCCTTCTCCTGGATGAGCGGCATGCGGGTCTGGCCGCCGACGAGCACCACCTCGTCGACGCTCGAAAGCTCCGCGTCGGCCATGCACTTGCGGCACGGCTCGGAGGTGCGGTTGACGAGGTCCATCGTCAGCGTCTCCAGCTTCTGCTTCGTGAGCGTCGCGGTGAGGTGCTTCGGACCGGTCGCGTCCGCCGTGATGAACGGCAGGTTGATGTCGTAGGTGCCGGCGCTCGAGAGCGCGCACTTCGCCTTCTCGGCCTCCTCCTTGAGGCGCTGGAGCGCCATCATGTCGTTCGAGAGGTCGATCCCCTGCTGCGCCTTGAAGTCGTCGATCATCCACTTCATGATCGCCTGGTCCAGGTCGTCGCCGCCGAGATGCGTGTCGCCGTTCGTCGCCTTCACCTCGAAGACGCCGTCGCCGATGTCGAGAACGGAAATATCGAACGTGCCGCCGCCGAAGTCGTAGACCGCGATCTTCTCGTTCTTCTTCTTGTCGAGGCCGTAGGCGAGCGACGCCGCCGTCGGCTCGTTGACGATGCGCTTCACGTCCAGCCCGGCGATGCGGCCGGCGTCCTTTGTCGCCTGGCGCTGCTGGTCGTTGAAGTAGGCCGGCACGGTGATAACCGCCTCGGTGATCTTCTCGCCCAGGAACGCCTCCGCGTCCTCCTTCAGCTTGCGGAGGATCATCGCCGAGATCTCCTGCGCGGTGTAAACCTTGTCGTTCACCTTGACCGCCGCGTCGCCGTTCGGCGCCGCCACGACCTCGTAGGGGACCATCTTGATCTCGTCGCCCATCTCGCTGTAGCGGCGGCCGATGAAGCGCTTGATCGAGTAGATCGTCGACTTCGGGTTGGTCACCGCCTGGCGCGTCGCCTCGCCGCCCTCCATCACCGCCATGCAGCTGTTGGTCGTGCCCAAGTCGATTCCAAGTACCTTTGCCATTTTCTTTTTCTCCTTTCAGATTGTCTTCGACCGCCCTCGAAAGCCGATCGAAAGCAATCACCAAAGTGTAGAGCAGAGGGCGTGCCAATGTCAGGCCAACTGGAACAAATCCCAGATTCTGCGCGACAAACCTCAAGTTTTCAGGGACTGTCCCCTCCAAGTGTGACATATTGTCGCGCCATAATGTCCCACCTGCCGCGGAATCTGCCGTACCAACGGTGCGGCGGTCAGCGGCGGCGGGAGGAGACTTCGATCACGTTGACCTGGTTGCGGAGCTGGAGGATGATCTGCTCCACGACGCGGGCGGTGCCGAGGACGTCGATCTTCATCCGCGAGACGGTGCCGTCTTCGGTCGGGCCGACGTTGAGGGTCTGGATGTTGTAGCCGCGGCCGGAGATGAGACCGACGATGCGGGCGAGGACGCCCGGCTTGTTCTCGACATAGCAGTTGATGCGGTGGATTTCCTCTTTCATGCCTCGGCCTCCTTCTCCACCACCACCTCGACGAGCGTCGGCGCCTTCGACTTGAGCGCCTTCGCCACCGCCGCGTCGAGCCTGCTCCCGTCCGTCACGCGGACGCCGCGGATGCCGTAGGCGGCCGCGAGCTTCACGAAGTCGGGAGAATGAAGATCGGTCGCGAAGTAGCGTCCGCCGCAGAGATGGCGCTGCATCTGGCGGACGAGCCCGAGCGAGCCGTTGGAAAACACGACGAAGGTGACCGGCAGCCCGAGCTCCGCGGCGACAATCAGCTCCTCGGCCGTCATCTGAGCGCCGCCGTCGCCGAGGAACGCGACGACCTTGCGGTCCGGCCGCGCGATCGCCGCGCCGATCGCCGCGGGGATGCCGAAGCCCATCGCGCCCATGCCGCCCGAGCTGATGAAGTGCCGCGGACGGGTGTGGCGGAAGCGCTTCGCCGCCCAGAGCTGGTGCTGGCCGACGTCGGTGACGACGATTGCGCGCCCCTTGGTGGCGGCGTAGACCGACTCGACCACGGCCTGCGGCATGATGACGCCGCGGTGGAGCGGCTTCAGGCCCTCGGTGCGCGGACGGCGGCGCGCGGCAATCGCCGCGAGCCACTCGTCGTGCGCGGCGGGCATTATCCGCGAGTCGACCGTCATCAGCAGCTCCTTCACGTCGGCGATGATGCCGAGGTCGACGGTGACGTTCTTGTTGATCGACGCGGGGTCGCAGTCCACGTGGACGATCTTCGCGCGGCGGGCGAACTTCGCCGCGCTCCTGCCGGTGACGCGGTCGTTGAAGCGGACGCCGAGCGCGAGCAGGAGGTCCGCCTCGGCGATCGCGACGTTCGCGGCGAACTCGCCGTGGAGCCCGGCGAGGCCGAGCGCGAGCGGGTCGGTCTCGTCGAACGAGCCGATGCCCATCAGCGTCGTCGCGACGGGGATGCCGACCTTGTGCGCAAGCGCGGCGACGTCGCCCGACGCGCCGGAGGCGACGACGCCGCCGCCGGCGAGGATCACCGGGCGCTTCGCGCCGTTCACGAGCTTGGCGAGGCGGGCGACCTGCGAGGGCGTCGCGGAGACCTCTGGGTGGTACGCCCTCAGGAACACGCGCGGCGGATACGCCGCCGCGGTGAGGGCCAGCTGGCAGTCGCGCGGGACGTCGATGACGACGGGGCCGGGCTTGCCGTGGGTCGCGATGTAGAACGCCTGCGCCACAGTCTCGGGGATCTCGTCCGCGGAGTGGACGAGGAAGTTGTGCTTGGAGACGGCGCGGGTGAGGCCGGTCGTGTCCGCCTCCTGGAAGGCGTCGGTGCCGATCTGGTCGAGCGGAACCTGTCCGCAGACGAGCACCATCGGCACGCCGTCCATGTTCGCCGCGCCGAGGCCGGTGATGGTGTTGGTGAGCCCGGGGCCGCTGGTGACCACCACGACCGCCGGCCGTCCGCTCGCGCGGGCGTAGCCGTCGGCCATGTGGACGCAGCCCTGCTCGTGGCGGCCGAGCACGAAGCGCAGGCGGGAGCCGCGGAGACGGTCGAAGACGTCCACCACGTTCCCGCCCGGGTAGCCGAAGACCACCTCGGCCCCGGCCTTCTCCAGGCTCTCCACCAGCGCCGCGGCGCCGGTGCGCATGCTCGACTTCGCCGCCATTCCGCCCTTCGGACAAAAGCCTACGCGACAATGCCGTTCTGCTGCGCGACGAGCGCGTCGGCACCGTACATCTTGCGCAGCTTGGGCTTCTCGATCTTGCCGGTCGGGTTGCGCGGCACGTCGGCGAAGATCACCTTGCGCGGGCGCTTGTAGCGCGGCAGCCCGAGGCAGAACTCGTTGAACTCGGCCTCGGTGAGCGACATCCCCTCCTTGACCGAGACGATGGCCGCGGCGATCTCGCCGAGGCGCGCGTCGGGGAGGCCGATCACGGCGACGTCCTTCACCTTCGGGTTGGCGCGGACGAAGTCCTCGATCTGCACCGGGTACAGGTTCTCGCCGCCGGTGATGATGACGTCCTTGGCGCGGTCGACGAGGTAGATGAAGCCGTCGCGCTCCTCGGCCATGTCGCCGGTGAGCAGCCAGCCCGGCTCCTTCATGATCTCGGCCGTGGCCTCGGGGTTGTGGTAGTACTCCTTCATCACGCCGGGGCCCTTGAGCGCGAGCTCGCCCACCTTGCCCGGCTCGACCGGGGTGATGCCGTCCTTGCCGACGATCTTCGTCTGCCAGCCGTAGCCGGCGACGCCGATCGCGCCGACGTGGTCGATGTTCTCGACGCCGAGGTGCACCGCGCCGGGACCGGTCGACTCGGAAAGGCCGTAGTTGGTGTCGTAGTCGTGGTGCGGGAAGACCTTCTTCCAGCGCTTGATGAGCGCCGGCGGCACCGGCTGGGCGCCGATGTGCATGAGCCGCCACTGCGAAAGCCGGTACTCGTCGAGCTTCACGTCGCCGCGGTCGATCGCGTCCAGGATGTCCTGCGCCCAGGGGACGAGCAGCCAGACGATTGTGCACTTCTCCTCGCTCACCGCGCGGACGATCCACTCGGGCCTGACGCCCTTGAGAAGCACCGAGCGCCCGCCGACGAGGAACGACCCGAACCAGTGCATCTTCGCGCCGGTGTGGTAGAGCGGCGGGATGCAGAGGAAGACGTCGTCCTTCGTCTGGCCGTGGTGCTTCTGCTCGCAGCGGCAGCTGTGCAGCAGGCAGCGGTGCTGGAGGACAATCGCCTTGGGGAAGCCGGTGGTGCCGGACGAGAAGTAGATCGCGGCCTCGTCCTCCGGGGTCATCCTGACGGCCGGCGATTCCGCCGAGGCGTACTTCACGAGGTTCGGGTAGCTCTCGGCGAAAGTGGGGCAGTCCTCGCCGACGTAGAGACGCGTCCGGACCAGCGGGATGCGGTCGGCGATCTGCTCGACGCGCCCGGTGAACTCGGGGCCGAAGACGAGCGCCTGCGCGTCGGAGAGGCCGAGGCAGTACTTGATCTCGTCGGCGGTGTAGCGGAAGTTGAGCGGCACGGCCATGCAGCCGGCCTTGAGGACGCCGAAGTAGATCGGCAGCCACTCAAGGCAGTTCATCAGCAGGATCGCGACCTTGTCGCCGCGCGTATAGCCGCGCGACAGCAGGAAGTTCGCGAAACGGTTGGCCTTGTCGTCGAACTCGCGCCAAGTCATCTCGACGCGGAACGACCTGTCGGGGACGGACTCCACGAGCTCCGCCTCCTTCCAGGTCTTGTGCCGCCCTTCGTCCGGCGTGTCGATCTCGACGAGCGCGACGTCGTCAGGCCACTCGCGCGCGTTGCGCTCGAGGATCTCGGTGATGTTGGCGAACTCTTCCTTCATTGCGGCTCCTTCCTTGTTACAGCTCCGCGGCGGCCCAGGCGAGGTCGGCAAGGCAGTTCTTCGCCTCGCGCGCGACGACCGGGTCCTCGGACTCCTTCAAATCGGCGTACTTCTTTGCCTCGGCTTCGATCTTCGCCTTGGTGAACTTGACGCGCGCGCGCTTGTTCGCGGGGCTGTACTCCCGCACCTGCGCGGCGAGCTGCTCCAGCTTGGCGAGGCGCACATAGGCCGGGTTCGCCTTGAGCTCCTTCTCGCGCGCGGCGAGCTCCTTGGACGCGGCCTTGTAGCCGGCGGAAGCCGAGACGCGCTTGTCCTTCTTGACCTCGGCGAGATCGTTGATCGCGCGGCCGGGAATCTCGCGCGCCTCGAAGTCGAGATACTTCCGCCATGTGCTGTAGTCAGGCGCCGCGACGAACGCGGTGATCGACTCCACCACCGCCTCCGTCGCCTGGGCGATGTCGCCGCCGGTGTAGATGACATCCCCTTTCGCGTCGACCACGCAGAGCGCGGACTTGGGGTTCCAGCCCTCCGGCCCCGCCCCTGCGTAGACCGGATACTTCGCGCCCGCGGGCGCCTTCGCGAAGGACCCGAGCGCCACGAAGTTCTTGCGGCGGAAGCTCGCCCAGATCTCGCCGAGCCGCTCCGCGTGCTCCTGGGCGCGGCAGACGAGCACCACCTTGCCGACGAGGTAGGCGGCGGAGACCTTGCGCTCGCCGCGTTTGTTCGCCTCGTCGAGATTGGCCCACTCCGCCGCGGAGGCGGAAGCCGCAAGCGCCAGCGCGGCCGCCGCGGTCAACCATGTTCCGAATCTGCCCATTTTCCTGTTCCTCCTTCTTTAAATGCTCCAGCCGCCAATCTTGAAGGTGCGGCAGATCTCTGAGACGAGGACCGCGGCCATGAACGCGGGCGCGACGTACTTGACCATCGCGACGTAGAGCCGCTTCGCGCGGAACGCGCGGCCGCCCTCCTCCACCTCGTCCACCACCGCCTTCGGCGTGAGGACCCAGCCCACAAACACGCAGGTCGCGATGGCGACGACCGGCATCAGCGCGGAGTTGGTGATGAAGTCGAAGAAGTCCAGGAACTGCATCCCGAAGACGGTCACGGCTTTCCACGGGCCGTAGCCGAGCGCGGAGAAGGTGGCGAGGAACGCGATGAGCGCGGCGGTGAAGAACGTCGCCGACTTGCGCTCGAGCTTCAGGACGTCGCACACCGACGCGACGCACGCCTCCATGAGCGAGATCGCGCTCGTCGCCGCGGCGAACGTGACCAGGAGGAAGAACGCAAGCCCCACCCACGTGCCGACCGCGCCGAGCGTCGCGAACACCTGGGGCAGGGTGATGAACATGAGCCCGGGGCCGGCGTTCATCGCCTCCTTCACCGGGATCCCGCTCTTCACCGCGAACATGTAGACGACCGGGATGATCATGAGGCCGGCGACGACCGCGATCAGCGTGTCGAACACCTCGATGCGGCGGACGCAGCGCTCGATCGAGTCGGACTTCTTCATGTAGGAGCCGTAGGTGATCATGATGCCCATCGCGAGCGAGAGCGAGTAGAACATCTGGCCCATCGCGCCGAGGACGGTCTTGCCGAGAAGCGCGAGCGAGAACGAGCCGTCGGCGGAGCGGAGGCAGTCCAGGTTCGGCACCAGGTAGTACTTCAGCCCCTCGCCGGAGCCGGGCAGGCAGACGACGTAGGCCGAGATCGCGATCGCCATCACGAAGAGGACCGGCATCATCACCAGGTTGGACTTCTCGATGCCGTTCTTGACCCCGAGCACGATCACCCCCGAACACGCGGCGACGAAAAGCATCCCGTAGCCGAACGGCGCGAACGGAGCGGAGATGAAGCCCGAGAAGAACGCGCCCGACTGCGCCGCCGCCTCGCCCATCGGCGACGCGCCGGTGAACGCCATCACCGCGTACGCCTTGAGGTAGTAGAGCACCCAGCCGCCGATCACGCAGTAGTAGGGAGTGATGAGCACGGGGACGACCGTCCCCAGCAGCCCCACGAACCCCCACGCGCCGTGCAGGCGCGAGTAGGCGGTCAGCTGCGACTGCTGGGTCTTGCGGCCGATCGCGATCTCGGTGAGCATCAGCGTGAAGCCGAGCGTCACGACGAGCGCGAGGTAGACGACGATGAACGTGCCGCCGCCGTACCTGGCGGCAAGATAGGGGAACCGCCAGAGGTTCCCCAGCCCGATTGCCGATGCCGCCGCCGCCAACACGAACGCCAGCTGGCCCGACCAGCTCGCCCGCGCGCCCATCAGAAGAGCCTTACCGAGAACAGTGCGTTTTTCATGTCAAAGCGCCTTCCTGTTGGTGGAGATAAGGGGAGTCGAACCCCTGACCTTCTCAATGCCATTGAGACGCTCTACCAACTGAGCTATATCCCCAACAGGTGCTGATTTGCGTGTAGTATACCAAAACCGCCGCGTCCGCGTCAAGCGCACCGACGCACGCGATGGATGAGCGCGTAGTTGACCGGGACGACGACCATGGTGACGAGCGTCGAGAATCCGAGTCCGCACATGATCGTCACCGCCATCGCCGAGTAGAACGGGTCCACGACGAGCGGGATCATGCCGAGGATCGTCGTGAGCGCCGTGTTCATTACCGGCCTCAGGCGCGTCACGCCGGACATGACGACCGCCTCGAACGGCTTCACGCCCGCTGCGAGCTGGGCGTTGATCTCGTCCATGAGCACGATCGCGTTCTTGATCTGCATGCCGACGAGCGAGAGGAAGCCGAGGAGCGCCATGAACCCGAACGGCTGGTCGAAGCCGAGCAGCCCCGCCACCACGCCGACGAGGATCAGTGGGACCGTCAGGAAGATCGCGATCGTCTTCTTGATCGAGTTGAAGAGCAGCACCACGATCATCACCATGATGGCGAAGATCGGCGGGAGCTTGCCCGCGAGGCCGCTGTTGGCGTCGGCGGAGTTCTCGTACTCGCCGCTCCACTCGACCGAGTACCCGGCGGGCAGGGTGTCGCCGATCGCCTCCAGCTTGTCGGCGACGCGCAGCCGCGCGTCCGCGGCGGTGCCGCTCTTCGGATTGCACTTGGCGGTGATGCACGGCAGTCGGTTGCGCCGCTTGAAGATCGCCTCCTCGGTCTCGGCGTGGATGCCGCTCGCCACCTGCGCGAACGGCACCGAGCAGTCGAGCGAAGACGACCACACCCACGAGCTGACCAGCGAATCCGGGTCGTTGCGCTCCGCCGCCGGCGCGCGCACCACGATCGGCAGCGCCTCGTCGCCCTCGAGGTAGTACCCGACGGTCAGCCCCGCCGTCGCCTGCTTGAGCGAACGCGCGATGTCGCTCCGGGTCACGCCCAGCTTGCGCGCGCGGTCTTCCGCGATGTCGGGCACAAGCAGGTCCGTCCGGTTGCGCCAGTCGGTCTGGATCTCCTTCAGACCCCCGTCCGCGCGCATGATCTCGAGCGCCTGCTCACCGGCGCGGCGCAGGATGGCCGGGTCCTTCCCCTGGATGCGGAACTGGATCTTCTGCGCGTCGCCCGGCCCGTTCACGAACTTCTGGCCGTAGACGAGCGCGTCCGGCGCAAGGTCGAGGGCGAGGGCCTCCGCCTTCTCCATCAGGCCCTGGATGAGGTGGAAGTCCTTCACGTCGACGAAGATGATCCCGTACGAGTCGTCCGAGTCCTCCGGCGAATAGGTAAGCAGGAAGCGGAGCCCGCCGCTCCCGGAAAGCGCGGTCACGGCCGTCACGCCGTCCAGCTTGCGGACCGCGTCGGCGAGCGCCGCCACGCGCTTCTCCGTCGCGTGGATGGACGAGCCCTCCGGCATCCAGACGTGCACCATGAACTGGGGCCGCGTCGATTCCGGGAAGAAGCTCTGCTTGACCTTCGTGAAGCCGTAGCACGCCCCGACGAGAAGCCCGACAAGCACCAGCCAGGTGAAGAAGCGGTGGACGATGCAGAACTCGAGAAAGCCGCGGTAGGCCCGGTAGAAGCCGCCGGCGTAGGGGTCCGCCGCCTTCTCCTCGCCGCCGCCGGACTTCTCCTTCTTCTTCAGGAACCACGAGGCCAAAAGCGGCGTCACGGTGATCGCGAACACCCAGCTCAGGAGCAGCGAGATCATCAGCACCTTGAAGAGCGAGCCGCAGTACTCGCCAGTGGAGTCCTGCGAGGCGCCGATCGGCGCGAAGGAGAGGATCGCGATCACCGTCGCGCCGAGGAGCGGCCACTGCGACTGCTTCACCACGTTGATCGCCGCCTGGGTGCGGCTCTCGCCCTTCTCCGCCGCGATGAGCACCGCCTCGGTTATGACGATGGCGTTGTCGACGAGCATCCCGAGCGCGATGATGAACGCGCCAAGCGAGATGCGCTCGAAGATGAGGCCCATCTCGTTCATCACCGCCACCGTCGCGAAGACCGTGAGGAGCAGGATCGCGCCGATGAGGACGCCGCTGCGCATCCCCATGGTGAAGAGGAGGACGGCGATCACGATCACGACCGACTCGACGAGGTTCACCACGAAGCCGTTCACCGCCTCGTCGACGGTGGAAGCCTGGTGCGAGACGATG
The DNA here is from genome assembly GCA_902770045.1 of uncultured bacterium. Classification (GTDB taxonomy): domain Bacteria; phylum Verrucomicrobiota; class Kiritimatiellia; order RFP12; family UBA1067; genus UBA1067. The sequence goes on along the minus strand of CACXRO010000026.1, from coordinate 47,539 downwards.
CCGAACTCGATCCCGATCGGCGTCTCGGGGAGGAGCTCCTTCATGCGCTTGTCGATGGCCGCGCCCATCGTCATCACGTTGCCGCCCTTCACCGTGGAGATGCCGAGTCCCACGGCCGGCTTGCCGTTGTAGTGCATGATGCACGACGGCGGGTCCTGGTAGTCGCGCGTGATCGTCATCAGGTCCTGGAGCCGGATGGTCGAGAAATTCCCGTCGCCCTGCGGAACCGTGACGATGAGCCGCTTGAAGTCGTCAACCGACTTGATGGTGCCGCTGGGGAAGATGCGCACGTACTTGTCGTCGACGCGCACCTTGCCAGCGTCCTCCGCCACGTTCTGGCCGGAGACCACCGCCTGGATCATCTCCGGCGTGATGCCGAGGTTCGCCATCTTCGCGCGCGACATCTCGAACGAGACGATCTCCTGCTGGTCGCCGAGGAGCTCGATCTTCGAGACGTCGGCGCAGAGGAGGAGCTCGCGCCGGAGGAGCTTCGCGTGCTCCTTGAGCTCGGCGTAGGTGAAGCCGTCACCATAGATGGCGTAGACGACCCCGAACACGTCGGCGTAGTCGTCGATCACGACCGGCGCCCCGCAGCCGGACGGCAGCGACGACGCCGAGTCGTTCACCTTGCGGCGGAGCTCGTCCCAGACCTGCGGCAGCGAGGACGCGTCGTACTTGTCCTTCATCTCCACCTGGATGATGGACTTGCCCGGATACGACGTCGAGGTCACCTCCTTGAGCTGCCCCATCTGCTGGATGGCGGTCTCCAGCGGGTCGGTGACGCGGTTGGCGACCTCCTCCGCCGTCGCGCCGGGATAGACGGTGATGACCTGCGCCACCTTGATGGTGAACTCGGGGTCCTCGAGCCGCCCGAGGCGGAAGTAGCCGATTATGCCCGCCAGCAGCATCGCGACGGCGAACGACAGCGTCACCGTCGGCTTCTTGATGCAGTATTCCGCTATGTTCATCTCGTCACTCCTTCCAGAGGGTGACGACGCGGCCTTCGGTGAGGATCGAGACGCCGGCGACGGCGATTCGGTCGCCCTCGGCAAGCCCCTTGTTCACCGAGTAGTTGGTGCCGCGGAGACGCCCGACCTCGATGACCTGCTTCGTGACCTTGAACTCGCCCTCCTTCTCGGCCTTGACGAGCTTCCACACGAAGTGCGCGCCCGTCTCGTCCTGGCCGACGGCGACCGCCGGCACGGCGAGCGGCTCCACGGTGCCGTCCTTGTCGTACATCTTCGCGCCGCCCTCGATGACGAGCGTCACGCTCATCCCGGGCAGGAAGCTGTAGTCGTCCTGGGCGGGCATCGAGAACGTCACCGTAAACGTCTGCGTCTTCGCGTCCGCCTGGGTCGTCGCCTCCTCGTACACGACGTCGAACTTCTTGCCCGGAAGCGAGTCGAACACCACGTAGCGGCGGCGGTCGCCCAGCACCTCGACGAAACGGCGGGAGATCACCGCGGTCTCGGGGATGGTGATGTCGAACTTCACCTTGTCGACGCTCAGGAGGGTGAGGATCTTCTGGCCGGTCGAGACCATGTCGAGCTCCTCGGGGTACTTGTCCGCCACCACGCCGTCGTACGGCGCGACGAGCGTGCAGCTCTCCAGCGCCTTCTTCGCGACGGCGAGCTGCGCCTTGGCCGTCTTGTATTCCGCCTCGGCCTTGGTCACGTCGTCCTTGGAGACGCCGCCCTTGCCGAGCGCCTTGCTGTAGCGCTCGTACGAAAGCTTCTTGCTCTCGAACTCGGCCTCCGCCTTCGCGACGTCCGCCTCGTAGTCGCGCGTGTCGAGCTTGCCGAGGACGTCGCCCTTCTTGACGGTCTGGCCCCGGTCGAGCTTGAACTCCACCAGCCGCCCGGGCACCTCGAACATCAGGTCGCGCGACTCGCCGGCCCTGACCTTGCCCGGGCACCGCAGCTCCGGCAGGGTCGCCTTGCCGGTGACCACCATGCTCCGCACCGGGCGCACCACCGTGTCCTCGCTGACCTCAGCCTTCTGCTTCGGCCAAAGCCAGATTGCCGCGACGCCGGCGGCGAACATCGCCGCCCCGATTACCTTGCCTGCTCCTATCTTCATCTTCTGCTCCCCTTCAGAGGTGGATCTTTTTTGCGAATTATACCATTTTTCCCCGCCGCCCGGCGGCGGCGAGCACCGCCTCGGCGACGTTCCGGCCCACGCCGGCGCAGGCAGCGACTTCGTCGACGGACGCGCGCGCGATCCCGCGCACGGACCCGAACCGCCGCAGGAGCTTCGCCTTCTTCGCCGCGCCGATGCCCGGCACCTCGTCGAGCGCGGACTCGCGGATCGCCCGGTCGCGCAGCGAACGGTGGTAGGTGATCGCGAAGCGGTGCGCCTCGTCCCGCAGCCGCGTCAGCACGAAGAGCGCCTCCGAGTCGCGCGGCAGCAGGATGCTCTCGCGGCCGTCGTCGAGCACGATCTCCTCCTGGCGCTCCGCGAGCCCGATGGTCGGGATGTCGGCGACGCCGAGCTCGGCGAACACCGCCCTCGCCGCCCTAAGCTGGGTGATGCCGCCGTCGCAGACGAAGAGGTCCGCGCGCGGCGAGGTGGCGAGCAGGGTCGAGTCCGGCCCGTAGCGCCGGCGCACCACCTCGGCCATCGCGCGCGGGTCGTCGGCCCCCTTGAAGGAGCGGATGCGGAAGTGCCGGTAGTAGCGGCCGTCCGGCAGCCCGTCGCGCGCCACCACCAGCGAGGCGACGTTGTACTCGCCGAAGAGGTTGGAGATGTCGGCGCACTCGATGATCCGCGGCGGTTTCTTAAGCCCGATCGCCGCGGCCAGCTCCTCAAGCCCCCGCGCCGCCGCCTCGCGGCGCATCTCCGGCGTGCGGCGCACGAAGTGGGCCTTGGTCATCTCCCGGAGCGCGGACGCCGTGTCGCGCAGCCGCGCGGCGCTTTCGTAGTCGCCCGCCGCGGCGCGCGCGCGCATCTCCTCCTCCAGCGCGGCGATCTCCGCCGGACGCTTCCCGTCGAGAAACTCGCACGCCTCGTCGAAGCGGCGCCGGTACTCGTCCCGGGTTACCGAGCCAAGGCACGGCGCGCTGCAGGAGCGGATCACGTTCGCGAGGCAGTGGCGGTGGGCGGCCTCGTCCGGCTCGAGGCAGGCGCAGGAGCGGATGCCCCAGCGCCGCTCCACGAAGTCCTTGGCCGCGCGCACGACCGGAGCGGAGGGGAACGGGCCGAAGTAGCGCGCGCCGTCGTCCCGCACGATCCGGCAGCAGGCGAAGCGCGGCCAGGGCGCGGCGGCGTCCGCCCTGAGCGCGAGGTAGCGCTTGTCGTCCCGCATCAGGATGTTGAAGTGCGGCTTGTGGCGCTTGATGAGCGAGGCCTCGGTGAGCAGCGACTCCGCCTCGTTCTTCACCGTCATGAACTCGAAGTCGTGCACCAGCTCCACCATCGAGCGCACCTTCGGCGCCAGGCGTGCGTGCGGACGGAAGTACGACTGCACCCGCCGGCGCAGGTTCTTGGCCTTGCCGACGTAGATGATTTCGCCCCGGCGATCTCGCATGAGATAGCAGCCGGGGCGGCAGGGAAGCGACTTTAGCCGCTCTCTTAAGAGGTCGGTCAAGCCAGTTCCTTGGCTGGCTCGGGCTTCTTCTCGCCCTCGGCCGCCGCCTCTTCTTCCTTCTCGCCTTCGACAAGCCCCTTCTTGAACTCGCCCTTCGCCTTGCCGATCGAGCGCGCGAGCTCGGGGATCTTCTTGGCGCCGAAGAGTATCGCGATGATCGCGACGATGATCAGAATCTGCCAGAATCCAGGTCTCATGTTTTTCTCCTTAAGTTGCTTAGGTGTTGTATTATACCATAATTTCGCGATTCGTGGTTCGTGGTTCGTAATAACACACGGATTTGCTCAGGTCTACGACCTTCGTCATCGGTGAGCGACGTAGTCGCGAACAAATCCGTGTGTTAAAAACTCAAACACTCTTCACTCAAACCCTCAAACACTCTTAATCCTGTTCACCTTCTCTGCATCCTGCAAACGCGCGGTCGCAAACTGCCGCGGATTAGCGGGTGGCGGCGAGGAGGATCTCGATTAGCCAGTTGGGCAAGGGCAGGTCGCGCTTCAGCATCTCGGTTATGTAGGACTTGAAGTCGAACGGCAGGCGGCGCACGCAGACCTCCTTCGACGACGAGTCGAAGATGGCATACGAGGAGCAGAGGTCGGTGCGCGGATAGCCCACGCTGCCGCAGTTCACGAGGTAGCGCGACTTGGCGAGCTTGAAGGACACCGACTCCGGCTTGAGCGCCGGCCGGGCGAACCGGTCGGCAAGCTGCTCCCGGACAGCGCCCTTCCCCGTCTCCTCCCATACCATCGCATGATGCGTGTGCCCGCAGAACATTAGCCGCTCCCGGCGCTTGCCGAAATTGCGCTCCACAGCCTCCGCAGAGTAGATGTATTCCCACGCCTTCGGCTTCGTGAAGTCGCCGTGCACGACCGCGAACCCGCCCTCGGCATGTGTCAGCGGCAACTCGCGCAGCCATTCCAGGTCGGCGGACGAAAGCTTGTCCCGCGCCTCCACGTCGAGCGCGTAGCTGCTGAGCATCGCCACCTCCCGCGCCGGCTCGAGCCCCGCACACGCCGAGTCGTGGTTGCCGAGCAGCACCACGTCGAAGTTCTCGCGGACCAGGCCGAGCGTCGCCTTGGCGTCGTATCCGTAGCCCGTCATGTCGCCGGCGAAGACGAGCTTTTCGCATCCAAGCGAGCGCGCGTCCGCCAGCGCAGTCTCCAGCGCCAGCGGATTCGCGTGTGCATCGCTCATTATCGCATATTTCATAGGTTTTGGAAGCTCCATCCCAATTTCTCCGTCAGCTTGACTTCTGCCGCGTATTATACCAAATCTCGTTGTTCGTGGCGGGACGCGGGGCCAACGCGTGGTGCGTTGGAAGTGATGCAACAACCAGCAGCCAGCGGTCAGTGGGATAAGGAGGACTCTTCCTCTTTACTGGCTGCCGGTTGCTGGTTGCTGGCTGCTGGCTGCTGAACACTGAACCGCTTCCGACCCGGCGGGGGCGGGGTCAGTTAAACATGAACTCGACGACGTCGCCGTCGCGCATTTCATATTCCTTGCCCTCGGGGCGCAGCACGCCGTGCTCGCGCGCGCCGGCCTCGCCGCCGTACTTCACGTAGTCGTCGTAGGAGACCACCTGGGCCCGGATAAAGCCCTTCTCGAAGTCGGTGTGGATGACCCCCGCGCACTTCGGCGCCTTCCAGCCGCGGCGGAAGGTCCAGGCACGCGCCTCCTTCGGTCCGGCGGTGAGGAAGCTCGCCAGCCCCAGCGTCTCGTAGGCAAGCGCGATGGTGCGCTCGAGCGAGCTCTCCTTGAGGCCGTAGCTCTCGAGGAACTCCTTCGCCTCGGCGTCGGAAAGCCCGGCGAGGTCGGCCTCCATCTGGGCACAGACGACGGTCAGCGCGCAGCCCTGCGCCGCGGCGTAGGACCGGAGCGCCTCGACGTGGGGGTTGCCCTCGCCGGTCACGTTGTCGTCCGCCACGTTGGCGCAGAAGATCACCTTCTTGTCGGTGAGGAAGTTGAGCTCGCGGAGGACCGGGAGGATCGGGTCGCCGTCGGCGCGCGGGAACGAGCGCACCGGCTTGCCTTCCTCGAGGTGCTTCACCAGCGCCGCGCAGGCCTCGGCCTCGGGACGCAGCGCCGGCTTCGCCTGGGCCTCCTTGCGGATGCGCTCGTAGCGGCGCTGGAGCTGCTCGAGGTCGGCGAGCGCAAGCTCGGTCTCGATCACCTCGGCGTCGCCAACCGGGTCGATCGGCGCGCTCTTGGAGCCGCCCTCGCGCACGTGGATGATGTCGTCGTTCTCGAAGCACCTGACCACGTGGAGGATCGCATCGCACTCGCGGATGTTGGCGAGGAACTTGTTGCCCAGCCCCTCGCCCTTCGACGCGCCCTTGACGAGCCCGGCGATGTCGGTGAACTCGACCGTGGCGCGGATCACCTGGGCGCTCTTCGCCATCTCGGCGAGCTTGTCCACCCGCGGATCGGCCACCTCGACCACGGCCGAGTTGGGCTCGATGGTGCAGAACGGATAGTTCTCAGCCGCGGCCTGCTGGCGCTTGGTGAGGGCGTTGAAGAGCGTGGACTTGCCGACGTTGGGCAGCCCTACGATGCCGACGGAAAGTCCCATAGGGGGAGATTAGGCCTCGGGCTTGGTCTTCTTGAGACCGAGACCGCGGGAGCCTTCCTTCCACTCGCCGCGCTTCTGGAGCAGATCGACGCGCTCAAAGCGCTTCAGAACGTTGCGCTTGGAGGCGATTTTGCCCTTACCCTTGAGAGATGCATGCTGACTCATGTTCTTTTCTTCCTTCTTAAAATTTCGCGTAGTATATCATTTCGCGGCCGGCTTTTCAACCGGCTCGGCGGGCTTCTCAGTCGGCTTTTCCTCAGCCGGCTTCGCTTCGGCGGGCTTGACTTCGGCAGGCTTCACCTCCACTGGCTTCGATTCAAGCTTCTCGACCGGCTTGACCTCGACGGGCTTCACTTCGGGCTTCTTCTCGACGGGCTTCTTGACCTCCTCCGGAATGAACTGCTCGAAGTCCTTGGCCAGCGCCTCGACGTTCGCGTCGCGGATCGCCTTGAAGACGAACTCGCGGGTGAAATCGCGCTCGCCGTCCTTCTTCAGCCGCTCGACGAGGTCCTCCACCTTCGGCACCGGGCGGACGCCGTCGACCTTGATCAGGATGTGGCTCGCCTGCACCTTCTCGGGCTCGGCGGGCTTGCCGTCCTTCGCCTCCACCGCCGGGAACTTCTTCGTCACCAGCAGGAGATGGTAGCCGTACTGGGTCTTGACCGGGTCGGAGACCTTGCCCTCGGGGAGCTTGAAGGCGACCTCGTCGAACTCCTTGACCATCGCGCCGTGCTGGAACGGGCCGAGGTCGCCGCCCCTCGCGGAGGACGGGCAGGCGGAGTTGGCCTTGGCGAGCTCGGCGAACTTCGCCGCGCGCTCGGCCTCGGGGGCCTGGTCGATCTGGGCCTTGAGGTCCTTGATCTTCTTGAGCGCGTCGGCCTCGGCCGTGGCGGCCTTGGCGTTGTTGGAGACGACGTTCGCGACGATCTCCTCGGCCTTGGCCTGGTAGTCGGCGCCAGGGGCCTTGGCCTGCTCGTCCTTGAGCATCTTGTCGATCACGATGCCGGCGTCGAACTCGGCGCGCGCGCGCTTCTCGCCGAGCGGAAACTTGGCGAAGTACTCGTCGATCGTCTTGGGGGCGTCGGGCTGCCGGGCGAGGAGCTTCATCACCTCGTCGGAGCGCTTCTGGCGGTCGGCGTCGGTCACCACGTAGCCGGCGGCCTTCGCCATCGCGAGCAGGGCGCGCTGGGCGATGAAGCCCTGCACGATCTGCGAGCGGAACATCTGCTTGGCGTACTCGAGCTGCTCGGCGGGGATCCTGTCGCCCTGCGCCTTGACGAGCGCCTCGACGTCCGCGTCGACCTGCGAGCGCATCAGCTTCTCGCCGGCGACGGTCAGCACCGCCTCGTCCGCCTTCGCGGTCTGCTCCGCCTTGGGGGCCTCGACGGGCTCCTCCTCCTTGCTGCACCCGGCGACAACCGCGCCGAGGGCAAGCGCCGCTCCAATGGTCTTGATGTTCATTTCTCTTTCAGTCTTTCCTGTGTGGTTTTCGCGGCGAACTGCAGGGCGAGCCTCCTCGCCTCCGGCGCCACGTCGACGTGGAATGTGTAGAATACACCAATTGCCCTTGCCGCGTCAAGTAGGGAAGCGAAGTTTTTTTCGGCCCGGGGCGCGGCAAGGCACTTCGCCGCGGCGGCAGAGACGTCGAACCTGCGCTCCCCCCGGAGCGCGAAGGAGCCGCCTTCAGGGGCGACGCCGGACCACAGTCCCATCAGCCGCAAGACCTCGAGCTCGAAGGCGAGGAGCTCGCCGACCAGGTTCGCCGCGCCGGGGAGCGCGTCGAGGGAGCGGACGACGAGGTCGTGCCAGTCGCGGCAGTCCGGGCCCTGGGGGGCGAGCTCGTCGACGAGGGCGCGGAAGTAGGAGGCGACCGCGAGCGCGGCGTAGTCGCCGCGCAGGTCGTCGCGCCGCTCGAGCGGGAAGCACTCCCTCAGGGCGTGCGCCTCGCCGCGGGCGCGGGCGTAGTAGACGATCTCGCAGGTGTAGTTGAGGTCGTACTGGCCGAGGAAGGCGCTCTTGGGGCGCACCGCGCCCTTGACGAGCGTGGCGACCCGTCCGGACGGGGTGAGCCAGGAGACGACGTGGCTCGTGCACGACCAGGGGCTGATCCTGAGGCAGGTGGCCTCGGTCTTGACCGTCTCGCCCGCCAAGGGGTCAGTGCTCCTTGATGGTGCCCTTGAGGACGGCGATGAAGGCCGACTGCGGCACGTTGACGTGGCCGAACTCCTTCATCCGCGCCTTGCCGCGCTTCTGCTTCTCGAGCACCTTCATCTTGCGCGTCACGTCGCCGCCGTAGAGCTTGGCGAGGACGTCCTTGCGGAACGGGCGGATGTCCTCGCGGGCGATGATCTCCTTGCCCAGCGCCGCCTGGACCGGGATCTTGAACTGGTGGGGCGGGATCGTCTCGGCGAGCGCCTTGCACATCTGGATGCCGCGGGCGCGCGCCTTGTCGCGGTGGACCATCGTCGCGAAGGCGTCGACCGTCTCGCCGTTGAGAAGGATGTCCATCCTCACGATGTCGGAGACGCGGTAGCCGGCCGGCTCGTAGTCCATCGACGCGTAGCCGTGGGAGACGGACTTGAGCGTGTCGTGGAAGTCGATCAGGATCTCGTTCAGCGGCAGCGTGCAGTGGAGCATCACCCGCTTCGCGTCGATCGTCTCGGTGCCCTCCACCGCGCCGCGGCGGTCCATCACGATGCGCATGACGTCGCCGATCGAGGCGGACGGGGTGATGATCCTCGCCTTGAGGATCGGCTCCGAGACCGTCTCCAGCACCGAGGGGTCGGGCATCTGCAGCGGGTTGTCGAGGTCCTTCTCCTCGCCGTTCTTGAACTTCAGCTTGTAGACGACGCCGGGCGAGGTGGAGATGATGTCGAGCCCGAACTCGCGCCGGAGCCGCTCCTGGACGATCTCCATGTGGAGGAGCCCGAGGAAGCCGCAGCGGAAGCCGAAGCCGAGGGCGATGGAGCTTTCGTGGTGGAAGGTGAAGGCGGAGTCGTTGAGGTGGAGCTTCTCGAGTCCCTGCTCCACCTTCTGGAACTCGTCGGTCGACATCGGGTAGATGCCGCAGAAGACGGTCGGGCGGATGTCCTGGAAGCCCGGCAGCGGCTCCGTCGCGCCGAGGCGCGAGGAGGTGACGGTGTCGCCGATCTTGATCTCGCTCGGGTCCTTCACCGTGCCGACGATGTAGCCCACCTCGCCGGCGGCGAGGAACGGGACGGGCTTCTTGCCCGGCGAGAAGACGCCGACCTCGTGGACGGTCGTCGACACCCCGGAGCCCATGAAGGTGACGTTGGTGCCGGCGGCGAGCGAGCCGTCCACCACCCGCACGTAGGTGATGACGCCGCGGAACTCGTCAAACACCGAGTCGAAGACGAGCGCCCTAAGCGGCGCGTCGGTGCCGCGCGTCTCCGGCGGCGGGATGCGCTTCACGATCGCCTCCAGCACCTCGGGGCAGCCGGTGCCGGTCTTGGCGGAGACGAGCAGCGGGTCGTCCATCGGGATGGCGAGGATGTCCTCGATCTCGCGCGAAACCTCCTTCACGTCCGCGCCGGGAAGGTCCACCTTGTTCAGCACCGGCACGATCTCGAGCTTCGCGTCCTGGGCGAAATACGTGTTCGCCACCGTCTGCGCCTCCACGCCCTGCGCGGCGTCGACTACGAGGAGCGCTCCCTCGCACGCGCCCATCGAGCGCGAGACCTCGTAGGCGAAGTCGACGTGGCCGGGGGTATCGAGGAGGTTGAAGAGGTAGGTCTTGCCGTCCTTCGCCTCGTAGTGCATCGAGACGGGGTGGGACTTGATGGTGATGCCGCGCTCGCGCTCGAGGTCCATCGCGTCGAGCGTCTGCTCCTTGAGCTCGCGCTCCGAGACCGCGTGGGTGAGCTCGAGGATGCGGTCGGAGAGCGTGGTCTTGCCGTGGTCGACGTGGGCGATGATGCAGAAGTTGCGGATGTTCTCGAGCTTCATTTCCGCCTCCTCTGGCGCAGCACCTCGTAGATGGCGATGCCCGCGGCGACGCCGGCGTTGAGCGACTCGAACCCGCCCGGCATCGGCAGCGCGGCGATAAAGTCGCACTTGGTGCGCACCAGCCGCGAGAGCCCGGCGCCCTCGGCGCCGACGACGAGCGCCGCCTTGCCCCTGAAGTCCACTTCGTCGTAGGGGCGCGCCCCCTCGCCCATGTCGAGGCCGGTGATCCAGAACCCGGCGTCCTTGAGCTCCTCCATCGCGCGCACGAGGTTGACGACCTTGGCGACCCGGAGGTGCTCCGCGCCGCCCGCCGAGGCGCGCACCGCCGCCGGGGTGACGCCGCAGGCGCGGTCCTCGGGGATGACCACGCCCGCCGCGCCGGCGGCGCAGGCGGTGCGCAGCACCGAGCCCAGGTTCTGCGGGTCCTCGACGTGGTCGAGGAGGACGACGAGCGCGTTCTCCTCGTCCGCCGCGGCGGAGACGATCTCGTCGAGCGACACGTAGGGATAGCCCGAGACCTTCAGCGCCACGCCCTGGTGGTGGCCGAAGCGCACCAGCCGGTCGAGCCGGTCGCGGTCCATCGTCCTCACCGCGATCCGCCGCGCGTGCGCCTCGCCGCGGATGCGGGCAAGCTGGTCGTCGTCGTGCGCCGGCGGGGGAAGCACGATCTCCGTCGCCTCGCGCCGGCCGGCGGCGAGCGCCTCCTCCACCGGGTTGCGGCCGTAGATCCACTCGCCGCCGCCGACCTCCTCACGCGGTCCGCGGAAGTGGCCGGCCCTGTCCTGACGCCTGTCCGCCGCGCTCACGCCTCAGCCTCCGCTTCCGGCGCCGCGCCGCCCTTCGCGCCCGGACGTCCGCCGCGCGGACGCGCCTTCAGGAACATCCTCAGCGGCGCGCCCTCGAGACCGAACCGCGCGCGGATCATCCGCTCGAGGTAGGCGAGGTAGGCCGGCGTCACCAGCTTCGGGTCGTTGACGAAGAGCCGGATCGTCTGGGGATTGGTCGAGACCTGGAGCGCGTAGTAGATCTTCAGCCTGCGGCCGCGCACCATCGGCGAGAGCGTGCGCTTCGCCGCCGTCTCGATGACGCGGTTGAGCATCCCGGTCGGCAGCCGCTCGCCGGCGCTCGCAGCGGCGCGGTCGATCGCGTCGACGGTGCGACGGATGTTGTAGCCGGACTTGTTCGAGCAGAAGACGATGGGCGCGAAGGCGAGGAACGGCATCATCGTCCGCACCGCCTCCGCGGCCTTCTTCTCGTCGGTGATGCCGTCCGCGTTCGCGAGGTCCCACTTGTTCATCATCAGGACGCACGCCTTCTTCGCGTCCAGGATCTTCCCCGCGATGCGCTTGTCCTGCATCGTCGGACCCATCGTCGGGTCGAGGAGCAGCACCACCACGTCGGCCTCCTCGATCGCCTCCTCGGAGCGGAAGAGCGAGAAGTTGTCCACGCTCGACTTCGACATCTTGGTGTGCGGCTTCATCCCCGCGGTGTCGACGAGCATGTAGTGGCGCGCCTCAGGACCGGAGCCGATGGCGAACGGCACCTCCACCGCGTCGCGGGTGGTGCCGGCGATCTCGGAGACGATCACGCGCGGCGCGTTGAGAAGCCGGTTGATGTACGACGACTTGCCGACGTTCGGCCGGCCGACCACGGCGACGCGCAGCGGCTTCGCCGCGGACTCGTCCGCCTCCGCCGGCGGCAGCCGCGAGACGACCGCCTGGACGAGGTCCTCGACGCCGCGGGAATGCTCGGCCGAGACCGGCAGCACGTCGAGCCCGAAGCGCGCGAACTCCTCCGCGCGCCAGTCGTCGTCGGCCGTGTCGCACTTGTTCGCCGCGACGATGCAGGGGACGCCGGAGTCGCGCACACGCTCCACGACCTCCTGGTCGAGCGGGGTGATGCCCTCGCGCGCGTCGACCACCACCACGCACACGGCGGAGTCCTCCACCGCAAGCGCCGCCTGGCCGCGCGTCTCGACGTCGAGCGGGTCGCCGGTGACGCCACGGTCGAAGGCGATGCCGCCGGTGTCGACGAGCATCACCCGCCGGGAGCCGAGCTCGACCTCGCGGGTGACGCGGTCGCGGGTGACGCCGGGCTGGTCGAACACGATCGCCACCCGCTTCCTGGCGAGGCGATTGAAGAGCGCGCTCTTGCCCGTGTTGGGGCGTCCGACCAGCGACACGACATTCATGACGAAAATGCCTTACTTCATCCTTCCGACGTAGTCGTCGCCCTCGCCGACCGTCGCCTTGAAGAACTGCTCCTCGGCTTTGGCGAGCTCGGCGTCCCACGGACGCGGCTGGCCGCAGAGCTGCACCACGACCAGCTTGAGCTTGCGCTCCTTCCAGTTGACCTGGCAGTTCGTACCCCACGCGCCACCATGGCCGAACCAACCGTTGTCGCCGCCGGCGGCAAGGCCGAGGGAGTAGCCACCCATCCCCTTCGGGCGGGTCGAAGTGGCGAGGATGTCCTTCACCGTCTCCTCCTTGAGAATGCGCACGCCGTTCTCGCCCATCCCGAGGTTCATCAGCATCTTGTAGAACTTGAGCTGGTCGCGCGTGGTCGTCCAGAGCCCCGCGCCGGCCGATGCGAACACGCGGTCGTCGCCGTAGGGACGCGCCATCGCCGGGTTGAATTCGCGCCACACCGCCGGCGCGTTCGTCTGGCAGTCGTACATCTCGATCTTGGTCTTGAGCCACTCCTCCGACGGCACGAAACCGGAGGACGTCATCCCCAGCGGATCCAGCACCGTCTTTTTGAGGTAGTCCTCCCAGCGCATCCCCGTGACCACCTCCACAATCGCCGCGCCGATGTCGATGCCGACATTGGAATACTGCTCCTTCGTGCCGGGCTCGAAGAGGATCGGCTCAGCCGCCGCCGTCGCCGCCACGCTCCTCAAGGGCATGCGGCGCGACCATCCGCCCATGGAGATGTAGTTGCCGAGCTCGAACGGGAAACCGCCGGTGTGGTTCATGCACATCCGCAGCGTAAGCACGTTCTTCGCCTTGGTGAGCCGCCTCACGTCGGTGGTGGAGCCGTCGGTGATCCACAGCGTCTCGAACTCCGGCAGGTACTTGGAGACCGGGTCGTCGAGCGACACCCTGCCCTCCTCGACGAGCTTGGCCACCGTCACCCCGCAGAAACCCTTCGTCTGCGAGCACTGCATGAAGTGGTCGTCGATGGTGATCGGGCGCTTCGCCGCGACATCGGCGTAGCCTACGCACGCGATTTCCTCCACGCCGTTGTTGTACAGCACCGAGATGGCGCCGGGAAGCCAGCCCTTGTCGGCGAACGGCTTCAGCGCGTCACGCGCGTAGGTGGTGCCGAAGGTCCCGCAGGCCGCGGCGAATGCCGGCGACAACGGCTTCAGCGCGTCACGCGCGTAGGTGGTGTTCGACGCGACCGCGGAACCGCGCTGGGCCGAGCCGGTCGTGCAGCCGACAAGCGCCGCAATGCAGACCGCGGCAATCATGATTCTCTTCATTTCATTTTCCTTTCTTTGTAAATGCCTCAGGCGAAGAGCTTCGCGAGCTTTTCGAGCTGCGCTACCTTCTCCTTGTTCTCGGCGAGCTTGCGGCGCGCCTCTGCGACTACCACCTCGGGCGCGTGCGCGACGAAGTTCTCGTTCGCGAGCTTCGCCTCGCTCGACTTGATGAACCCGGCGAGCTTCGCGAGCTCTCCCGCGATGCGCTTCGCCTCGGCCGCCTTGTCGACGAGCCCCTCGAGCGAGAGGTAGACGGTGCCGAACTTCGTGATCTTCGACGGCATCGCGAGGTCGGAGCCGGCAGGCACGAACTCGACCGACTCCGCGCGCATCGCCTTCTTCAGCGACTCGACTTCCGCCTTGGCCTTCGCGTCGTCCGTCGCCACCGTCACCTTCACGAACGTCGCCGGCGGGACCTTGTATTCGGCCCGCAGCGCGCGGATGGCGGTGATCGCCTCGCGCTTCGCGTTCACGAACTCGTAGTTCTCCTCGGTGACACCCCACGCCGCCTTCTCGGCGTCGGTGTAGCCCTTCGGGAACTCCTGCAGCATGATCGTCTCCCCTTCCTTGAGGAACCCGAGCTGGTGCGCGACCTCCTCGGTGACGAACGGCATGTAGGGGTGGAGGAGACGGAGCGCCTTCCAGAAGACATCGCGGAGAATCGCGACCGACACCGCCTTGTTCGGCGAGTCCTTGACGTACTCGACGTAGCCGTCGCAGATCTGCGTCCAGAAGAAGTCGTAGACCGCGAGCGCGCCGTCCTGGATGCGGTAGGCCTCGAGGATCTCGTTGACCTTGCGGCAGGCGAGGTCGGCCGCGTAGAGGATGTGCCGGTCGTCGGCAGAAAGAGAGATGTCCTCTGGACGCGAGACGCTGGACATTAGACGCGAGAAGGCATCTCGTCTCTCGTCTGACGTCTCATGCCCCAATGCCTGCTCCTGCATCTCGAGGAACTTCGCCGCGTTCCAGATCTTCGTAGTGAAGTTGCGGCCGATCTCGAACTTCTCCTTGTTCACCTTGGTGTCGCACTCGTCGAGCGAGTTGCCCTTCGACTTCGACATCTTCGAGCCGTCCGCCGCGCGGACGATGCCGTGGATGACGATGTTCCTGAACGGCGGCTTCTTCATGAAGTGGATGCCGGCCATCATCATGCGGGCGACCCAGAAGAAGATGATGTCCTGCGCCGTCACGAGGTCGGTCGTCGGATAGTAGTACTCGAGGTCCTTCGTCTTCTCGGGCCAGCCCAGGGTCGAGAACGGCCAGAGCCAGGAGCTGAACCAGGTGTCGAGGACGTCCGGGTCCTGGTCAAGGTCGGCAATCGTCAGCGCGGCGTTGCCAGTCGCCTTCTTCGCCTTCGCGAGCGCCTCCTCGGCGGTCTCCGCGACAAACACCTCTTCCCTCTTCCCTGTTCCCTCTTCCCTGATTCCAGCGTTCACGCGCAGCGTGTACGCTGGAATCCTGTGCCCCCACCAGAGCTGGCGGCTGATGCACCAGTCCTGGATGTTCTCCATCCAGTTGAAGTAGATCTTCGACCAGCGCTCCGGGACGAACTTCACCTCGCCGGACTTGACCGCGGCGATCGCGGGCTCGGCAAGCGGCTTCATCTTCACGAACCACTGCTTCGAAAGGCGAGACTCAACCGTCTCGTGGCAGCGGTAGCAGTGGCCGACCTGGTTGTCGATGTCCTCGATGTGGTCGAGGAAGCCGCCGGCGTCGAGGTCCTCGACGATCGCCTTGCGGCACTCCCAGCGGTCCATGCCGCAGTACTTCTCGCCGGCGAGCTCGTTCATGTGCGCGTCGTCGGTCATGATGTTGATCTCGGCGAGGCCGTGGCGCTTGCCGACGAGGAAGTCGTTGGGGTCGTGCGCGGGCGTGATCTTCACGATGCCGGTGCCGAACTCGCGGTCGACATAGTCGTCGGAGATGACGGGGATCTCGCGGCCGGTGAGCGGCAGGACAACGGTCTTGCCGACGAGGTGCGCGTAGCGGTCGTCCTTCGGGTTCACCGCGACCGCGGTGTCGCCGGGCAGCGTCTCGGGACGCGTCGTCGCGACCATCACGTAGTCCTTGTATGGCTCGCCCTTGACGCCCTTCAAGCTCCCCACGACCGGATAGCGCACGTACCAGAAGTGGCCGTGGTTGGGCTCATGCTCCACCTCGTCGTTGGCGAGCGCCGTGCCGCAGCGCGGGCACCAGTTGACGATGTAGTTGCCCTTGTAGACGAGCCCCTCGTCGTAGAGCTGGGTGAAGACCTTGGCGACGGCGCGGGAGCAGCCCTCGTCGAAGGTAAAGCGTTCGCGTCGCCAGTCGGTCGAGTTGCCAAGCATGCGCTGCTGGTGGACGATCGTGCCGCCGTACTGCTTCTTCCACTCCCACACGCGCTCGAGGAACTTCTCGCGCCCGAGGTCCTGGCGGCGCTTGCCCTCCTTCTTGAGCGCCTTCTCGACGACGTTCTGGGTGGCGATGCCGGCATGGTCGGTGCCGGGCAGCCACAGCGTGTTGCGCCCCTGCATCCGGCGCCACCGGACCAGGATGTCCTGGATGGTCTGGTTGAGGGCGTGCCCCATGTGGAGGATGCCCGTCACGTTCGGCGGCGGGATGACCACCGAATACGGCTCACGCCCGTCCGGGTCCTGGTGGAAACATCCGTTCTCCTCCCAGAACTTGTACCACTTGGCCTCCGCGGCCTTCGCGTCGTAGTGCTTGTCCATAAATCTTCTCTTCCTTCTGCTGGCGGTCCTGGCGGGACTCGAACCCACTACCCGCTGCTTAGAAGGCAGCTGCTCTGTCCAGATGAGCTACAGGACCCGCTGTAAGGTGTGTATTATACCAAAATCAGCGTTCCCGCGGCGGCCGCCTCCTCCCCCGCCTGCCGGCCGAGGTCGTAGACGCGCTGCATCGCCTCCGGGTCGTGGCAGACGCGCGAGATCGGCAGCGGCTCCTTCGGGCAGACGAGCATCGCCTTGCCCGCGGCAACGCGTGAATCGATGTACTCCAACGTCTCGTTGTACCACTTGTAGCGGTCCCTCAGCGCCATGTAGACGGCGGGATGGCGGAAGAGCGGCCTGAGGAGCCGGATCCGCCGCTTCGGAAACTTGCGGTAGCCGTGAGGGCGGGTGGTGACTACGAGGTTGCGCTCGAAGCCGATCGACTCAAAGTAGCGGAGCGGTATGCCGTCCGAGAGCCCGCCGTCCAGGTATTCTCGGCCGTCGATCTCGACCGGACGCGAGACAAGCGGCATCGACGCCGAGGCCTGCATCCACCTGAACGCCTCCGCATCCGCGCGGTCGAGCCGCCTGTACACTGGCTTCCCGGTCGCGCAGTCGGTGGCCACGACGTGGAACTCCATCGGATTCGCCGCGTACGCTGCGGCATCGAAGACATCGAGCTCCGTCGGCAGCTCGCGGTAGCAGAAGTCGGCGCCGAAGAGGTCGCCGGTCCTCAGCAGCGACTTCCACGAGCAGTAGCGCGGATCGCGGGCGAAGCGCTTGTTGTAGCGGATGACGCGGCCGACCTGCCCGCTCTTGTAGTTGCAGCCGAAGCACGCGCCGGCCGACACGCCGATCGCGCCGTCGAACTTGACGCCGCGCTCCATCAGCACGTCCAGGACGCCGGCCGTGAACAGCCCGCGCATCGCCCCGCCCTCCAGCACCAGCCCGGTCTTCATCTGCGTCTCAGCGCCTTGACCATCTCCGCCGGGTCGTCGATGCCGTCGACGGCCCGCTCCATCGGGCAGCCGTCGGAAAGGTCGCGGTTGAGGATCCGCGGGACCGTCCGGTCGGCCGACGACGCGATGCCGTGCGCCTTCAGGAGCGCCGCGGCGTCCGCCCCCATGATCGCCGCGTGCACCCGCTTTGCTCCTCCGACCACGCAGATCGCCGCCGCCGCGCGGCCGACCACCTTGTCGACTACGACCGCATGCGCGAGCTTGCCGTCGTCGAGCAGCTTCAGGATCGGCATGATGCCGCGGCCGGTCTCCTGGCCGACGATCACCCCGTCCCTCGCCGCGACGCACGAGACACCGCCCCAGACGAGCCGCTTCATCTCGGCGATTAGGCTCAACTCGTCCATCGGCCACACCAGCCGCTGCCGCTCGAAGCCCTTGACGAATATCGCCGGCATCGGCCGGGCCGGGCATACGTGCTCGCACGCGCCGCAGCCGATGCACTTCGCCTTGTCCACGACCGGAAATCCCTCGACGATGTGGATCGCCTGCACCGGGCACTTGCGCGAGCACGCGGTGCACTGGACGTCTTCCGTCGTGCGGATGCAGAGGTCCTTCTTCCAGATCGCGTGGCCGACATGGACGTTCTTCCGCTCGAGGCGCGGAATCCACCTTATCGCCCCGGCCGGACAGACGTGACCGCAGACATAGTTGCAGCCGGAGAGGCAGTAGCCGCGGCGGAAGTCCATCTCGGGCTGGCCGAAGCGCTTCAGCGACGTGGAGGCCACGAGGCACTTGCCCGGGCAGCTGGTGATGCAGAGCCCGCAGGCGACGCACTTGGCGTTGAACAGCCCGCGGTCGACCGCGCCCGGCGGCAACACCGGCACCGGACGCTCCGGCACGCCGGGGAGGGACACCTGGGCGTAGCCGCCATCGGTGGTCTTCTCGACCACGTCGGCCGCCGCCAGGACGGCAACTCCCTTCAGCGCGTCGCGGCGCGTCACCCCGCCGTCCGCCTTGGGCGTCGCGGCCGCCCCCGCGCCGAAGCAGGCGCGGCAGTTTCCGCAGCCGGGCCCAACCTTGTGGGCGCAGACGCTCTTCTTCGAGAGGAGGGTGAAGAGCGTTCCCGCGGGGCAGATCCAGTTGCACCAGAGCCTCCCCTTCCCAACTGCCGCGAGAACCACGACGAGCGCGAAGGCCGCGACGCCGGGCCAGAAGAGCGTGAGCGCCTTGCCGTAGATCGAATACGGCGTCAGCAGCCAGCCGAGCGCGCCGAATCCGACCGCCACCAGCGCGACCGACACGGCGAGGACCGTCCAGCGGACGATGCGCTGCCCCTTCTTCTCGGGGAGGCGCGTGCAGACGCGGCGCACTTTCGTCTTCGGGTGGAAGATCCAGTTCACGACCGACTGGATTATGCCGAGCGGACAGCAGCACTCGCAGAAAAGCCGTCCGACGAGCGGAGTCAGGAGCAGCACCACGAGGAACGTATAAGTCGCGGCGGGCTGGAGCCAGCAGGCGAGGTCGGTGGCGACGCCGAAGAACGCCGCGGTCACGGCGGAGAGCATGGAAGCGGCGAGGACGACCTTGGCGAACTTCTTCATCTGTGGGCCTCCTCGTTCTTGAGCCCGTCGATCCATTCGTCGATGACCGCAAGCTCCTTGGGAATGTCGATCGTCTGGGGGCAGTGCGTGAAGCACCTCCCGCAACCGGTGCAGTGGTCGGCGCGGCGCAGCTCCTCGGGCACGGCCTTCGCATACGCCCTCAGCACCTCCCGCGCGGACGGCGCGGTCTTGGCGGCGAGGACCTCGTTGCGGAAGGTGAGGATCGCGGGGATGTCGAGTCCGTACGGGCACGGCATGCAGTACTGGCAGCTGTTGCAGGGGATGGTGTTGAGCTTGAGGAGCGCAACCGCCGCGCGCTCGAGCGCCGCGAGCTCCTTCTCGCTGCACGGCGCGAGCGGCGAGCAGGTGGCCACGTTCTCCTCGATGTGCTCGGTGAAGGTCATGCCGGAGAGGATCGTCATCACGTTCGGGTAGGTGCCGCAGAACCGGAGCGCCCACTTCGCGAGGCTGGCCTCGGGGTCGAGCGGCGTAAGCTCCTTCGCGAGCGCGTAGTTGTAGCGCGCAAGGCGCCCGCCCAGGAGCGGCTCCATCACGACGATGGGTATCTTCAGCTCCGTCAGCCGCTCGTAGAGGTACTTCGCGTCGAGGTTGCGCTCGTTCACCGCCTTGGCGTGGAGCCAGTCGACGTAGTTCATCTGGATCTGGCAGAAGTCCCACTTGTACTCGCCGTGGCGCTCGAGGCACCACTCGAACACCTTGGGGTCGCCGTGGAAGGAGAAGCCGAGGTTGCGGATGCGCTTCTCCTCGCGCAGTTTCACGCACCAGTCGAGCGCGCCGTTCTCGAGGTAGCGCTGCGAGAAGGTCTTGAACCCACCGTTGCCGACGGAGTGGAGGAGGTAGTTGTCGATGTAGTCGGTCTGGAGGAACTCCAGCGACTTCTCGAACATCTTCCTGCACTCGTCGAGCGGATACTGCTGCGGCGCGAAGTTGGAGAGCTTCGTCGCCACGATGTAGTCGCCGCGCGCATAGCCGCTTGCCTTCAGCGCCCGCCCCAGACACGCCTCGGACCTGCCCATGCAGTAGGCCGGCGAGGTGTCGAAGTAGTTGACCCCGCTGTCGAGCATGAGCTTCACCTGCGAATCGAGGAGTTTCTGGTCGATGGCGGCGTTCGAGGTGCCTGGAATCGGCTTGCCGCCGGCGCGGCCGGCCGCGTTGAGCCCGTCGGTCGTCGGCAGGCGCATCGCGCCGTAGCCGAGCAACGACACCTTGCGTCCGTCAGCTGCGAATCTGGTTGTCATCGTTTTTCCATATTTCCTTTTGTGGTGTTAATTATACCAAAAATTATGGTATAATATGCGCAACTGTCAGTGAAGGGTCATTTAGGGAGGCCAAAATGCAGGGATACTCATATTCCGTATTCTCCATCGCGGCGTTGGTGATACACCTGATCATCAACTTCAGGCTGCTCGCGGGTCGTGGCGAATCCTCCTTGCGCGCGAAGTGCTACCGCGGCTTCCTGCTGGGAGTCATCTTCTACTACGCGGCCGACGGCGCTTGGGGGATATTCGCCGGCCTCGGCTGGGCCATCCCCTGGTACTGCGACACGGTGCTGTTCTTCCTGTCCCTCGTCACGTTCGCGGTCATGTAGTGCCGCTTCACCGTCGTCTACCTCGAGCTCGGCAAGTGGGCGACGCGGGTGCTCACGTGGTTCGGCTACGCGATTCTCGCCGCCAACGTCGCGCTCCTGACGGCGAACTTCTTCAACGACTGCGTCTTCAGCTTCGACGCACAGGATAAATACATCACCGGCTGGGCGCGCGACCCGCTCATCGCGCTGCTCATCGCCTTCAACCTCCTGAACGCCGGCTTCGTGCTGGCGAAAGCCGTCTCCAGCAACGCCTTCAACCGCCGACGGGGCATGATGGTACTCCTGTCCTGCCTGACGATGATGGTGTCCATCCTCCTCCAGATCGTCTGGCCGCTCACGCCCTTCACCGCGCTCGGCTGTCTCATCTGCACCTGCTTCTTCCACATCTTCGTCATCCAGGACGAGCAGGCGGCGAAACACACGGCCGAGCTCGAGCAGGCGCTGGCGCGGGCCCGCGCGGCCGAGAAGTCGCGGAGCATGTTCTTCAGCATCGTCAGCCACGACATCCGCACGCCGCTCAACGCCATCCTCGGCTACTCCGAGCTCCTCCAGGACGGAATCCCAGACCAGGCGAAGCGGAACGAGGCGCTGAAGTCCATCCGCGACAGCGGCACGATGCTGCTGCAGCTCGTGAACGACGTCCTCGACCTCTCCAGGATGGAATCGGGCAAGATCACGCTCAGTCCGCGTCCGGTGCGTCTCGAGCAACTGGTGGACGCGGTGTTCTCGTCCTTCAGGATGTCGGCATCCGCCAAGGGGATAGAGCTCGTCAACCACACCATCGGCCTGCCGGTGATAATGGTCGACGAACACCGGTTCAAGCAGATACTCTTCAACCTGGTCGGAAACGCGGTCAAATTCACCGATCACGGATCCGTGATCGTCGCCGCGGCCTGCAACGAGGCGAACCTCGAGCTCGCCGTCTCCGACTCCGGCTGCGGCATCCCGCCGGACATGCTGACGCGGGTGCTCGAACCGTTCGTCCAGGTGCAGGATCCGAGCCACGCGGCCGACAGGGCCAACGGAACCGGTCTCGGGCTTTCGATCTGCAGAAGCCTGACGGAGGCGATGGGCGGCAGGCTGTCCGTGAAGAGCGAACTCGGCAAGGGATCCACTTTCAGCGTTTGCATTCCGGGGGTGGTCGGCTGCACCATGGGCGCCGCGCCGGCGCCGGCGCCCGCGCCTGCGCCGGCGCCGACCGCCGCGTCCATAAAGCTGCCGCAGCGCGTGCTGGTGGTCGACGACTCCTCGGTCAACCGCGCGGTCCTGTCCGCCCTTCTCAAACGGGCCGGCGTCGCCTCGATCAGGCAGGCGTGCGACGGCGAAGAGGCGCTCATAGAGCTTGACGCGGCGTCGAAGGCCGGCAGTCCGCGGGACTTCGTGTTTACCGACTTCTGGATGCCGAAAATGAACGGCACCGAGCTTATCCGGCGCATCCGCGCCGATCCCCGCTTCCGCCGCCTCCCCGTGTTCGCGGTGACGGCCGACACCGAGTTCCGCGGCGACGCCAGGACCAACCTCTTCGACGGCGTCCTTTTCAAGCCGCTGACCTACGACAAGCTCATGACCGCGCTGACCACGTCGCACCCGGCCTGAGCCCCCTCCAGCACGCCGGCGATTCCGCGAAATCTATGTCGGCGTCCTCAACAACGGAGAAGTCGATTTCGTGACGCTTGAAAACGGACTTCCCCGCTACTTCCAGGTGGCGTACACTGTCCGCGACGAAACAACGCTCGACCGAGAACTCGCGCCGCTCAAATCCATCCGCGACAACCACCCCAAGTTCCTGCTCACCCTCGACAACGACCCGCCTCTCGACCATGACGGCATCAAGCGCATGAATGTCGTCGACTTTCTGCTCGACCCCCGCTCGCCCGATACGCCGTAGCCACAAGCATCAGCTTCTTGCCTTGCGAAGCAGTTTCTGCATGGGCTTCAGAACCATGCCCAGTACAGCCAGCGGCAAAACGCAGAGACACATGGCTGCTACTCCAATCCAATATGCAATCGCGCAGAAAGTCCTCATGTTAACGGCAATCCTTCCTCATCCTGCGATTTCACGCATGGCATACATGACTCAGGACGACGCGACTCCACCAGAAGAATGCACGGAAGAATGCACGCACCCGTCATTACAAACAA
This sequence comes from uncultured bacterium, assembly GCA_902770045.1. Taxonomy (GTDB): domain Bacteria; phylum Verrucomicrobiota; class Kiritimatiellia; order RFP12; family UBA1067; genus UBA1067. The sequence continues at coordinate 24,915 of CACXRO010000026.1, read as the reverse complement.
CACCGACATGCACTGCTGCGGCGACAGAGCGGTCAATCCGAAGAAATCGCCTCGATGGTCATATCTGAGAAATTCGGCCGTGAACCGTATGACGCCGACGCCGAATAGATACACGGCGGCCCTGACCCTGAAGGCGAATCTGATTGAAACCAGAAACAACAGCGCTAGCGCGCATGCTTCGTAAATTTGGATAGGCATCAACGGAATGCTGCCAACGATTGAATACGGCAGGCTTCCAGCCGGGTATCGCACACCGCAGTCGCACGGGATGCCGTAGCAACAGCCAGACAGAAAGCAGCCTATCCTCCCGATCGCCTGCGCCAAGGCGAATATCGGAAGAAACATGTTCAGGAGGAATCTGCGACCGAAAGGAAAACGCCCTCCGAAAACCAGCATGAACACGATTACGCCGAAGAGCCATCCCGTAAAGGTGAAGCCTATCCTCCGCCCTTCCATCGGGCCGAGCCAGGTCTTCCAGTCGCCGGTAAACAGCGCATCCAGCGCAAACGCGACGACAACCCCGAACAAAACCATGAACGGGAAGCGGAACAGAATGGCGTTCTGCTCGTCCCCGTTCATCTTGAACAACCTGAAGTTGTGGATCATCCAGATGCCGATCGCCAGCAGCGCAATGCCGACACAGATTCCGTACCACGGAATCGTCGTGCCAAACAAACACACATACTGGCGAATCGGCATATGACAACTTATTTCGCTTTCTTCACATTCGTCATGCTAAAAATTGCCGCGAACAAGAAAACTACACCCTCAGAAAGCCCAAGTATCTGCAACTGCGTAATGTTCAGATAAATCATATACAGCGATCCCACCAACATCATAAATCCTGTAATGAGAGATATCTTGGCCTTCCCAAAGAACGACAACAAGAACAGCACAAGCGTCAGCACAATGCCGATAGCCACATTACTCTCACTGAAATGCGCTTTATCGGCCTCCGTTCCGAACTGCTTCGCCGCCTCGGAACACATCACCGAACACACAAAGTTCGGGACGGCCAACGCCAGACCGATGATACCAAGTATCCAGGGCGCATTGCTTTTTACTTTTTGTTCACTCATTTTGTTTTTCCTTTCCCCTTTGTATTTGACACCTGCCAAGAAGCCAAAGGGCAGCTCCCTGAAGGTTGTTTTACATCGAATACTGGATTCCTGACTTAAACATTACTAAATACTAGCACATTAGAATGAAAGGCTGTTTAGTTGCCGATTCAACTCCCTAGCGGACCTGTCCAATTCGTCACCCGCACGTTCTAACTGCCGAACAGACCTATCTAATTCAGCACCAACGCCCTCTAGCTGCCGATCAAGAGCTCTAGCGGCCCTATCCAATTCGTCGCCCACACTCTCTAGCTCATCCCTCAAGCCATTAACCCCACCGTCGGTCCAACTGCTTGCCGCCTTGCCAATCAACGACGAACTGCGCGGCTCTGGCGGGACATGATTCTCTTCCATCTCCCTCAGTTGCCGCTTTATATCGTCAATCTCACCTTTAATGCCTCTCGCTTCGTTGAATCGCTCTACCGGGACAACCTCGCCGTCTTCGCACGAGGCGTCGTCCTCAAGGTCGCCAGTCCCCTTGACGCGCCCGCGCATTGCGTGCCATTTTCCCTTCTCCCATTTACCGACCGCTTCCTTGCAGGCATCTTTGACGTTAAATTGGACATTGAGATCGGAAAACCTATCGAGTTTGCCTATCTTCAGGGAAACATACGTCTCCCCCCCAAACGCCGTAGCACCGACATTTCTAACCTCTCCGCTCAGGGCGATCATTCTTCCCTTCATCTTATTGAATGCCTCTCTCCTCTGCAAGTCGGTTTGATTGTTCCTGCACCTAATCCACGCGACCAGTTCTTCTCCATTGCCAATCGCATCAATCAGCTCTGCAAGCTCGCCTTGCTTGGAAGTGCTAAGCCTAAGCTCATTTTCGAGCGCCGCCTTGACGGCCGCAAGAATCTCCGCCTTGACTTTCTCGTCCCGGACCCTATCAAAGGCAGGTCGACGAAGACATGTGCTCGCCAAAGACAAGACCTTCAACATTTCATCATCGGTCACCAAACCGCCATACTCTTTCCACGCCGCGTTTATCTCACCGTCATTCCCGCCCTTAACAGCATTCTCTATGCGTGCCATCCCAAGTGCGGACAAGCGCTTCTTGTCCTTAAACAACGGCGCAAGCGGCACAAGAGAGGAGACGTCATCGCGCACGGTCTTTTCAAGCAGATCATCGTACACCATGCCCTCTACGGATTTGGCAAGCTTGTCTTCTTTCGCCTTGTCCTCGTCCGACCATGACGATAGCCATGATTTCTGTCGCAGCGAACGATACTTGTTGACCTTGGACATGATCGCAATTGCGATTCGTCCAGCAATTTCCCTGGACGAAACATTCTTCGCTATCTCAACCGCTGTTTCTAGTTCGTTGAGACGCCCTCTATTCCAATCGTCAATCTCATGCATATTCACTTCGTCAATCGCAACTTTTTCCAAAACCGAAGGGGCGATCTTCCCGTAGAGAACCTTTCGCGCATCAGCATCGGCCACATACAATCCACATTCGACAGGAGTGTCCTCAAGACGCTTAATCTGCTTCTCAATCTCCCCTGCCGCCGTCCTGACTGCCACTGCCTGAGCCTTGTATGTTGCAGCTTTCTGCTCGCCTTCCTTACCACGAGAATACACACGCGTTTTCAACGCCTGTTCATCCAGATTCTCCGCTTGAGCATTCAGCTCTCTCAAACGCCTATGTAGATTAGCTATCGAGTCCCGCCTTTCATTATTGGCTTTGGTCATCTGCTCTTTTGACGGAGGTGCTATCAATTCCCTTAGAATTGACTCATCGGAAAATCTAGCCGCAAATTTCGCACGATCATCCTGAGCAATCTGAGCAAAACAATTCTGATATACCTTAGCCAGAACGCGCTGATCGGTAATCCTCGTCCAATATCCGACAAGCGATGGATCATACGGCAATTTTGAAATGCTCGCGTCATTAAGCAGCTTCAAGATTCCAAGCTTGACGTCAGAAGATTCCGAAGCCTTGAATGCTGCAATAAATTCATCTTGATGCTTCTCGGCGATGGTCTTATTGCAAATTCGCGCAAGTGCTGACACCCGAGCCGACTCCTGTGGCGCGGACTTGAACAACTGAAACGCCTCTTCTGACCGTATCTGATCTATCTTCTCCAGCCAATTCGACTGATTCTTGAGAAAAGCTTGATAATCGTCGGCAAGCGGCACGCAAGCTTCACGGATGCCTGCAACGACCTGAGAAAGATGATAAGCGCTAATCTTTGCGTCCTCACCTCGCACATCAGCCCATCCCGGGACAGGAATAATGGCGAAAGGTGAAAGCCCGAGCCATTCACGATTGAGAATCTTAAACTCAGCCGCATGTCTCCCCATCACCGTCTCCACAGTCACCGTATAATCAGATTCCTCCGCAGAAATGCAAGGCCAAATTGTCAATGTACATAACGCAAGAAGATTATTTACCGAAGCCATACCTCCATTTGCATTTGCCTTGGTTGCAGACACGCTAATCGATACCGGCAGACATTGTTTATCCTCAATAGTTCCAACAAACGCCTTTTTCAATATCTGATCGGACAGAATCCCCTTGCGAATTCCAGAAGAGTCAAAGCACACATCTCCTGCATTTACCCTTTCAAGATAATACTTACCGCCCAAGGAGTTGCCGATTTCGAATGTCTTCTCGGAATTCAGCGCTGCCATCTTGGATGCGCACCCTACTACAATCAGTGCACAAACAGCTGCGCATACATTTATAATCGTTTTCATATTTTCCCTTTCAACCCTCAGATTTATTGTGCCTGGAGAAACGAGGGGATATCTCTCCTTGCGTTGATGATGTGGTTAATAATGCAATTATAAGGGGGCGACCGTCCAAATTGCGCCCTGGACGGCCGCCCCAAATCGCTGTGAAATAGCGCGTATTCGCTCATCTGAATCTTTCCTCCGTGCCCTTTTTGCGTGCGCGGACGGAAAGAGAGGGCGCAATCTCCATCCACTCCGGGAAGTTCCCGGCAACACAGTCTCTCTACCTTATGTTGCCGAGCCGGAGTGAATATCTTACGCGAGAAACTGAAAATTCTGCGCGAGAATCAAAAGCGCCGCGGCTGTTCTGCCGCGGCGTTAAGATCATTTCGCCTCCGAGATGACGGCGAAACTGCGTGATGCCGACATCAGAGCGCGTCCAAAAACATGTATCTTCTCCCACTGCCAATAAGCATAACAGTGAGAGAAGAATACACGACAAAAACCTTAAACGCATATAATTATCATTGGGGAAGGACATGCCCTTTTGCGCCACTTGGACAAGTAATATTACCGTTCTCATCAATTTTATACTTCCCCCCTAGAGGACATTGAGGTTCAACCTTAATATATCCCTTCTCACCACATAAATCCGACACTCTCTTAACAGTTTGACCGCCCATCATCGCCATCTCGTATGCAACCTGAATATTTTTCATATTAGTGACGCACGCATCAGCGGCTCTGGCCATATAATCTACACGCCAATTACCATCAACCTTAACAAGGTCCAACCTGCTATCAGTCTTGGTCTTCTTATCTGCATCTGTCTGTTCGATTGAAACAACGGCTTTGTCCCCTTTGATTTCGGTATTGGTCACCTTGAATGTAGCACCTCTAATCTCCTTACCCACTTCATCCTTATCCACTTCATCCCAAGCCAAAGAAAACATTTTTGCGGTATCTTCCGTACAATTTTTAGTTAAGTACTCAAGATTCACCTGCCCAGATGAAAATTTCTGCATGAAGTCTAACGCTACTGCATCAGGTCCCTTTGCACCACACCCGGCGAAGCTGAGCATCGCCTCGACACCGACCGCAAACACGGCCAACTTCATCATTCTGTTCATTTGTATTTCCTTTCTCTGGTTGTAATGTTGTTAGATCTTCTTTCCTTGCTTCATCAAACTGATGAACTCGTCTATGCTATAGCCAACTCCGCTTTTGCGCTTCTGCCCAGGCTTGCAATACCTGACGGACTTATCATCGACAACAATCGTGCCGTTGGTTTTGTTGTCATGCCTAACCTCGATTGCGACGAATTTTCCTTTCGCGCCGTCAAGGTCGACAGTCATCACTAACTGCTTTTTCATACAGTGTTCCTTTTTTGTCTCTATTGCTCCTCGCCACCGTGGCTTGGATACAAATCAAAATGGGACGATCGTCCAAATTGCGCCCTGGACGGCCGCCCCAAATCGCCGTGAAATTGCGATAGATTGCTCATCTGGATTTTCCTCCGTGCCCTGTTTGCGTGCGCGGACGGAAAGAGAGGGCGCAATCTCCATCCACTCCGGGAAGCTCCCGGCAACACAGTCTCTCTACCTTATGTTGCCCAGCCAGAGCGGATATCTTACGCGAAGAACTGAAAATTCTGAATTATTCCCCGAACTTGACCTGGTTGTAGGCGCAGTCGTAGTCTTCCATGGCGGATCGCCAGCGGGGATCGGGCGCAAGATTGGCAAAGTTGATCCGCACGCCCTTCGCAAAGACGTAGATGACGCCGGCCTCGCCGACCGGCTTGCGGCTGCGGTTCGTAAGTTCACAGCGGTCGAGGTGCAGAAAAGCCTTCCCGTCGCATTCTATGTCGGCGTCAAGCGAACCCGGACCGACAATCCAGTAGTGCCGCCCAGACTCAAGACGCAGCGGCTCCGCGAACTCGTGCCGCCCGCCGCGCAGCCGCACCAAGGTGCCGCGGACCTCCTTCGGCACCTCGCGCAAGACGCGCTTGGCGACAACCACCTTGCCGAAGTCGTTGGTTGCCGGTTTTTCGTACACCAGCTGCCGCTCGACTATGTTTGTTACGACCGGCTCGCAGAGCGCCCGCCACGCCAGCGTGTCCGCGCCGCCGCCCAGGTACCAGGCCCTCACCGCCATCGCCACAGACACAATTGCCGCAAGCGCGACCAGCGCCACCCGCACGCGGCGTCCACGGTGGCGGCGGCGCACGGCGCGGCAGAAGTCGTCGACGTCAGCATACCTCCTGCCCGGCACCGAGCTCGTCGACTCCACGACTATGCGCTGCCAGGCGCGCGGCGGGCGCCCGAGGAAGCATTCGTTCGCCAGCATGCCGAGCGCGTGGATGTCGGTCGCGGGGGTGACTTCGTCCCCCGTGAACTGCTCCGGCGCGGCGTACCGTGGAGTGCCGGCGCCAAGCGGCTTGCCCTCGACAATCGTCATGGACGCGGCCGCCCGGCCGGAGCCCTTCGAAATCTCCTTGACGAGTCCGAGGTCGATCAGGACGAGTTCGCCGTTTGCGCGGCGCATGATGTTCTGCGGCTTGATGTCACGATGGACCAGTCCATGCCGGTGAAGCGCCCGGACCGCGCCGCAGACCTCGATGAGAAATTCCGCCACTGCAGCGTCAGTGCGCGGCAATTCCACCGGCTCCAGCAGCTCCATCGCGTAATACCTGCACCCGCGGTCCTCGCCCGCGCCGAAAAACCGCGGAAAGAACGGATACCGGTTCGCGGAAAGCACGGCGACCTCGCGCTCGAAGCGCAAGGAAGATGCGCCCTCGCGGGAAACCTGGAGCTTGAGCGCCGCACGGACGGAGCCGTCAATCCTTTCCGCGCAGTACACCTCGCCGCCGCCACCCATGCCGAGAAAGGCGGTTATGCGCCACTCTCCGAAGGTCTCGCCGTCGCGAAAGGCCGCCGGCGTCGCAAGCGGAGCGCGGCGGGCGAGGAAAGATTCAAATTCCCCTGTCCGCGAGCCGCGCATCGTCCACCTTCTCCAGCGCCGCGACCAGTTCGCGCAGCCGCGTCATGCTCCTGCTCTTGATCTGGTCCACCGCGTTGCGCTCCACTCCGAACGCCTTCGCCACCGCCTCCGGCTTCTCGCCGTCGATCGCGACGCGGGCGAATATCCGCTTGGTGCGGTCGGCGACGGTGTCATCCGCCATGAACTGCTGCAGGGCGATTTCAAAAAGCGCGTCGCGCCACTGGCCGTCATCCGCGCCGGACGCTGCCCCGCCCACCGCCGCGTCCTTCGCGTATGCCTCGTGAAGCGCGGAGCGGTGCGACTCCTTCGCCAGCATCTTGAGCGCCTTGTGACGCAGGATGCCGGTGAGGTAGTTGTGGAACGACCCCTTCTCCTCGGGGACATAGCGGTAGACCGGGAAGGTCTCGATAAGGGCGATCAGCGTCTCCTGGACCGCGTCGGCGGCGTCCACGGTCGGGAAGTTCGCGGACATGAACGACTCCATCATCGGCTGGTAGCGGGCGACAAACTCGCCCCACCGCGCGTGCTGGCTGTCGCGCGCGAGGTCCTTGAGCAGCGTCGTGGAGGTGTCGGGAATGTTTGACATGTCAACGGACTGCGGATGCGATGCTTTCTGGATGATTCGGTTCCATGGACGCATATTATACCAAATTTGCCCCTGTCGCCTGTGCGCGCGTCATGTCCGCGGCGGTCTTATCTGGCCGGCTTGCTCTTGGATGTGACCGTCATGCCGATTTTAGTCCTCGGCGAGACAGGCCTGCCGGCCCGCACGTCCGCCTCGGCGAAGCGACCGAACATGATCTCTCTCTCGCCGCTGCGGTCGTGGTCCCAGACGGTGTAGACCATGCCGTCCCGACCAAGGGCGAAGTCGGGATAGGAAGCCCATGGGCGCGGGTCGAGACGCAGTCCGCCCTTCCAGGTCTTTCCCTCGTCGTCGGAGACATACGCCGTCAGATTGCTCCGTCCCTGGTCGACATCGGGCCTGTCGCCGTTTTTGATGAGCAGCAGGCAGCCGCTGTCGAGGCGCGTCACGGCGCGACGAGTCGACGTGTTGGCGAACGTACCCGCCACGACCGGCGACCATGTATAGCCGCCGTCCGTCGAAAACGACTCCTTGGCGCCCTTGTCGGTGCGGATCCAGCTGTGGATGGACCCGTCCTTCATGAGCACGATGCTGTGCTCGTCGTAGGTCTGTCCCTCCTCCTCCGTGATCGTCGCGCCGCCGCGCCGCGTGAACGTCAGGCCGCCGTCCTCCGAGACGAGCAGTCCCGCGCTCGCCTTCGTCCACCAGATGGAGACCGGGAAGAACCACTCGCCCTTCGGACCCAGGATCGGCTTGCACATCATCACCCCCGTGCCGATCCGGCGCGGCGCGGGGTACGGGGGGCGCGGCTCCTTCGACGCGTCGAGCGTGAGCATCATCAGCCTGTCGCTTGAGGCAAGCGGATGGTCGCTATGGCCTGCGAGGTCGTTGAAGTCAGCCTTGCCGCCCTGTGCGCCGGCCAGGGGCACCGTGCGCTCGGACCAGGTGAGCCGCAGCTTGCCATCGGGCGAGACCCACAGCTCTGGGTCGAAGGCGCGCACCGGGCCTGCGCCGTCCGGATCGTACACGAGCACTTCCTTCCAGGTGTCGCCGTCGTCCACGCTCGTCGCGACCATCAGGTAGTTGTTGGAGTCCTCGCACGGCGTTATGCCGCCGTACCAGACCGACCAGAGCCGCCCGGTGGCGGGATCGCGGGCGATCGACGGAATGCCCTCGTGTCGACGCGCCGCATGCGCGTGGTCGGCGTCTGCCGCGCCGAGGTAGTACGCCTGCGCCTGCGTCCGCGGCAGTTGCGCGCACGCGCCCGCGAGCCCTGCTTCCGCAGCTATGACGCCTTCGGCAGCCAGTGCCGCCGCAATCAGTACATACGCCTTCACCATTCGACCTCCTGCATCATTCAATCCTACATGCATCAAAATGTCTCCCTTCACCCGTCTTTGACGCGCCAGCGGTGGGTGGATTCGCCCTTGGCGAGAAAGGCGTCCTCCTCGCCGATCCGGCCGATCTCGCGGATGCCGGGCGTGTCGAGGACGAGTGCACCCGACGGAATCCGGAAAAGCTCGCGCGAAGTCGTGGTGTGGCGCCCGCGCCCCGACCACTCCTGGATCTCCTGCGTCGCCGCCACCTCCTCGCCGGCGAGCGTATTGAGAAGCGTCGACTTGCCCACGCCGCTCGAGCCGACGAGCGCCACCGTCCGCCGCGGACGGACATACCCAGCGAGCGCGTCCATCCCCTCGCCGGTCAGCGCCGAGATCCTGAGGACGCGCGCGCGGCCGGACACCACCTCCTCCAGCTCCGCCATCTCCGCCGCGCCAGGTCCGGCGAGGTCGGCCTTGGTCAGCACCACCACCGCCTCGGCCTCGCCCATGTCCTGCGCCAGCTCCAGGTAGCGCGCGATCCGCGGCGGCGAGAAGTCCTCGTTCAGCGACATCATCACGAAAAGCGCGTCGAAGTTCACCGCCAGCGTCTGCGCCGGACGCCGCGCCGCCGGGTCCTTGCGCTCGAAGGCGGAGAAGCGCGGCAGCACCTCGGTGATGAGCGAGTCGCCGCGCTCGTTGAAGCGGAAGCGCACGAAGTCGCCAGTGACCGGCGAAAGCGGCCGCTCCCCGCGCTCCACCGGACGCATGTCGTCGGGCGCCGCGGTCTTCATCCGCGCGAACACGCTCTTCTTCTTGCGCGCCAGGATCTCCCCCTCCGCCTCGTTGCAGACAAGATGGTAGTAGTCGCCGTGGGCGCTCACCACCCGCCCGATGCCCGGCTCGACCGCGCCGCGCCAGCCGAAGAGCTCCAACCGGGATAGCGATACCCCGACTGTATCTGCTGAAGATATGTTCATGTCATCCTCGGCAACTCCGCCGGCACGGCGGAAACGGCGAACGGCGCATCAGCGCGCATGGTGTGGTTCATTCTCACTGGCGTGTATTATATCATATCCGCCGCGGTGAGATTACGGTGCGGACGAAATCCAATCCCCCGCGCAAACTGCCGCGCATTTTGCCGCGGAGGATAGGGCGGGGCTGGCGGTCAGCCGAAGCGGTGGTCGACGAGCTTCTCGCCTTCGTAGCGGAGCTTGACTTGTCGCGGTTCTCGTCCCCTTCCCGCTTCGTCCGGTGCATGACGAGCCAGCAGCCGTTCCGTTCTATGTAGCACAGGGAGGTCAGGCGTGGCGTCGCGATTCGATTCTTATAATCCATATTCAAGGCTCCTAGGATGTGCGGAGCTGTTTCCGACGGCGGGAGTTGAGCAGCACCAGCGCCGCAAGGATCACGGCGAATCCGAGCACCGAGAAGATGTCCGGCACCTGGGCGAAGAAGAAGTAGCCGAAGGCCGCGGCGAAAAGGACGCTCGAGTAGTCGTAGACCGCGATGTCCCGCGGCGCCGCGTAGCCGTATGCAAGCGTGACTCCGAACTGCCCGACCGCCGCCGCCCCGCCCGCGCCAAGGAGCACCGCCACCTGCGCAAAGGTCATCGGCTTCAATCCGGGAAGCATGAACGGCACCGCGGCAAGGCAGGAGAAGACGCTGAAGTAGAGGATGATGTACGCCGGGTCCGCCCCGCGGCGGCGAAGCGCGCGCACGCACGCGTATGCCGCGCCGGCCGCGGCGCCGCCGAGGAGCCCGACCGCGAGCGGAAAGGCCTCCGCCCCGGCGAAGCCGGGCTTCACCACCAGCACGGCGCCGGCAAACGCCACCGCGAGCGCGGCAGCCTGGCGGGGAAGCGTCCGTTCGCCAAGGAACGCCCACGCGAAGGCGACGGTGAAGAACGGCGCGGTCTTGTTGAGCATCTGCCCGGTCGCGATCGGGATGTGGGATAGCGCGTAGAAGTTCGCGAAGATGCCCAGGGTGCCGAAGGCCGCGCGGGCCATTAAAAGAAATGTGGTTCGCCTGCCCGCCGTAGCCTCTTGTCCGCCGTAGCCTCGGCGTAGGCGGATAGCGAAGGCGGGTGGGGCGGGGTTCGCGACTCGCGGTCTGCGGCGCCAGTAGACCGCGGCGGCGACGGCGAAAGCGACGAGGTTGCGGAAGAAGCTCTTCTGGAAGGCGGAAAGCGGCTCTCCGTAGTCGTCGGCAAGCCGCACCAAGGCCGCCATCAGCGCGAACCCGAGCGCGCTGGCGACGATGGCCGCTATCCCCTTCGCCTTCACTGCTTCAGCATTTCCGCCGGCGCGCCGTCCTTCTTCATCAACAGCCGCCAGGCGTTGTCGCGGATGTCGTCCATCCCGTCGCGGAGGCGTCCGCATTCAAGCGGCGTGAACTTGACGAGGTGGGTGGCATGGGCGGGTACGGAGCGCTCGTACTTGCCGAGGAAGACGCCGAGGTCGGCCTGGCGCCAGACGTCGCGCACGCGCCACTTGCACTCCATGCCGAGCGCGGACATGTCCATGACGATCGTCTGCTCGCGGAGCGACTTGTTGTAGAGGCCGGCGGCGATGGATCCGTCCGCGAGCGGGCGCGCCCAGATCTCCCAGTCGTCGCCCTCTGCCACGCAGCCGGCCCCGAGGCCGAGCGGGTCCTGGTCGATGTCGAGCACCTCGTCGTTGGTGAGGAGCGAGAGGGTGAACTCGTCGAGCTTCGTCATGTCGCAGCCGATCATCAGCGGCGAGGCGACGAGCGCCCAGAGCGAGATGTGGGTGTACTGCTCGTTGGGGGCGAGGCGCGAACCCCTGAAGTCGTTGAAGCGGACGGGGCCGACGCAGAGCATGTCGGGGTCGTTGAACGCGCCGGGGCGGGAATAGGGGAAGAGCCGCTTCTGGGCCTCGATCGACTCGGCGACAGACGCCCAGACGTCGAAGACGTCGCCGGTGGTGCGCCAGCTGTGCCCGTAGACGAGGTTGCCCCACATCCCCGGGGTCTCGAGTCCGTATTCGCAGAGCGAGAAGACGATGTCGCGCCGCTGGTGCGCGAGCGCGTGGCCCATCAGCCGGTAGGGGTGCATGATCCGCCAGACGCCCTTGCCGAACTCCTTCTTCCAGTAGGAGCACATGTCGTACTTGAGGAAGTCGAATCCCCAGTCGGCGAAGGTCTTCGCGTCCTGCGCCTCGTGGCCGAAGCTGCCGGTGTGGCGCGCGCAGGTCCACGGGCCCGGCGAGGAGTAGATGCCGGCCTTGAGCCCGAGGGCGTGGATGCGGTCGGTCATCGCCTTCATGTCCGGGAAGCGGCGGTTGGTGGCGATGGTGCCGTCCGCGAGACGCGCCGGCCCCACGAAGTCATCCTGCTCGCACGGCCTGTCGGATTCGGCGCAGTAGTTCTGCCAGCAGTCGTCGATATTGATGTAGCTCCAGCCGTGGTCGGCGAGGCCGCTCGAGACGAGCGCCTCCGCGGCGGCGATGACGTTCGAGGCGGTGACATAGTTGCCGAACGCGTTCCACGAGTTCCAGCCAAGCGCGGGCGTGAGGCAGATCTTGTCGCCGACCTTCAGAGTCAGCGCGCGCTCGGCGGCGCCCTTCGCGTTCTTCGCGGTGAAGACGATCTCGTAGTCGCCGCGGACGGCGACGGAGCCGGAAAGCACCTGCGTCGCAGGATCGAACTTGAGCCCCTCTGGCAGGTTCTTAGCCGCGAGCTCCATCGGCCGCTCGCCGGTGACGGGCAGGCGGTAGATGACGGGATTGCCGGGGCGCACGCCAAAGACCGCGGCGCCGTTGATGCGCGGGGCGGGACCTGGCTTCGGAGTGAGGATGCCGAGCTGCCGCGGCGAGACGGAGCGCACGTCGCCGGGCGGATACTTGCCGTCCTCGTAGATGAAGTTGAGGTTGAACCAGTCGCCGTGGTCGCCGTTGATGCCGTCCCCGCCGTCCAGCACCTTGAAGGTGAGTTTCTTCGCGCCTTTAAGGTCGACCGAGAAGTGCCGCTTGCCCTGCTTGCGGCGGACGGGGCCAGAGTCGGCTACGACCTTGCCGTCGAGGAGAATCTGGAACTGGGCGAGCCCGTCAAGCCCCCTGTCGTCCACGGCATAGTCGACGTCGAGACTCTGCGCCCCTTCGCCGAGCTCGATGGTGAGATGGGAGTTCGCGTGCATGCCGAGGTTCATCAGATGCCCGCCGTAGATGCCCTTGTCGTCCACGCACATGACGCTGCCGTCGAATTTGGCGCCCACCATGACCTCGCCGCATTCGCTGGCCTTGTCGGAAAGGTCGAACTGGGTGATGGTGACCTTCTCGCCGCCGGCGGCGGAGATGACAGATGCCGCGAGCGCGGCGGCTGCAAACGCTTTAGCCTTCATTGATATGTGTCTCCTCGCTAGAGTTGGCGGAAGGTGAGGGATTCGAACCCCCGGAGGGCTTGCACCCTCAACGGTTTTCAAGACCGCCGCGATCGACCACTCCGCCAACCTTCCGTAGTTGCCGTATTATACCATAATCCGCGCCGCCGCGTCTGGCCCGGCGACCGCGAACGGGCGGCGCGGGATGGTGGCGAGGCTGAAGCGAGGGACGAGGTCCGCAAGAGCGATCTCCTCCCCTTTCTCGCACCAGCCGCAGGAGGCGGCGAGGAAACCGACGATCCGCCGCGCGGAAACGCCGCGTTCGCGGTAGGCGGCGACGCGCGTGTCGCCGTGGCGCTTGGCGAGGCGTAGCCCGTCCGGCCCCACCACCAGCGGAACGTGGCAGTAGCCGAGCTCCCGATCCGCGCCGAGCGCCCGCGCGACGAGGATCTGCGCCGGCGTGGCGGCGAGGAGGTCGTCGCCGCGGACGACTTCGGTGACGCCCATCTCCAGGTCGTCCACCACCACCGCAAGCGTGTAGCCCGCGCCGCCTTCGTCGCGCGCGAGCGGGAAGTCGCCGAGCGTGCGCGCGACGTCCGCCTCATAGTGCCCGGCGAACGCGTCCTCGAAGGCGACGACGGCATCGTCCCCGACGCGGAAGCGCCAGCAGGGAGCCGACCCCTTCGCCGCCTGCGCCTCGGACCAGGTGCGGAAGCGTCCGCGGCAGGTGCCGGGGTAGAAGAGCTGCTCGCCGGCGTGCGGCGCCGACTGCGCGCTTTCGACGTCGCGCCGCGAGCAGACGCACGGGTAGGCGAGGCCGGCCTCGTGCAGGCGGCGGATGGCGCCGCGGTAGAGGTCGAGCCGCCCGGACTGGGCACATTCCTCGTCCCAGTCGAAGCCGAGCCACCGGAGGTCCTCCACCGCCTGCGCCGCCGCGCCTGGCTTGTCCCGCGGATGGTCGAGGTCCTCGATGCGCAGGACGACGCGCCCGCCGAGCGCACGCGCCCGCAGCCAGGCGACCATGAAGGTGCGCACGTTGCCGAGGTGGAGCGCGCCGGTGGGGCTGGGGGCGAGGCGCCCGATGTAGCCGGCGCTCATGCGGTGACGCCGAAGAGGTCCTTGAGCGCGGCGACCTGGTGCGGCTCGCCGAGCACGACGATGGTGTCGCCGACCTGGAGCTCCCAGTCCGGTCCGAGGTTGCGCACGAGCTTGCCGTCGCGGTACGCCGCGACGATGGTGGCGCCGGTCTTCGCGCGCACGCCGAGCGCGCCGATGGTGAGGCCGACGGCGGGCGAGGCGGCGTCGAGGCTGAAGCGCGGCAGTTCGACGGCGGGCGAGGCGGCGGTCCGGGTGCGCTCGAGCACCTCGAGCCGCTCCTCGGCGGTGAGCGCCTCGTGGAAGCGGTCGGTGGCGCGGCGGCCGGCCTTGACGAAGAGCCGCCAGCCGAGCGCACCGGCGACCGCCAGCACCGCGGCGCCTATCCACGGCGTCCATCCCCGCGACGGCGTGATCGCGATGTTGATCATCGTCCACTCCACGAAGAACAGCGCCACCGCCGACGCAACCGCCACGAACTTGGCGATCTGGCGGAGCGCCGCGCGCCAGCGCGACGGCTCGTCCTCCGAGACGAGCAGGTCTGCCACCGCGCCGCCGAGCGCGCGCGCCGCCGCCACCACGAGCGGCAGCAGCACGAGCGAGAAGATGTTGGCGAGCGCGAAGAAGAACATGTCGTCATTGCGCTCGAAGAAGGCGGAGAGCGAGCCGTAGTCGTTGCGGGAGAGGAGCGAGCAGCCGGTGGACACCGCGATCATCAGCACCGCGTAGACGCAGAGCCTGATCGCAGCCGCCTTGAACTCGCCGTATGCGCGGGACCCCTCGGAGGCGAAGATCTTCGCGATCCAGGCGCGGTAGGTGGCGAGCGCGTCATGCGCGCGCGCCGGGAGGCGCGCCTCGACAAGGTCGCCTGCGCGGTCGGAGAGGCGGATCATCAGCGGGTTGAGGACGGTGGTCACGAGCGACGATCCGATCGCGATGGCGAGGAAGGATCCGTCGCCGGGTCCGCCGGTGACCGAGGCGTAGAGGACGGCCACCATGAAGGCGAACTCGCCGGTCTGGGCGAGCGACATGCCGCTCTGGACCGCGGTCTTGACGTCGGTGCCTGCCGCAAGCGAGGCGAGGGTGATGTTCACGGTCTTGCCGACCAGGATCACCGCCGAGACGAAGAGGATCGCAGGCGCGTGAGACCAGAGCGCGGACGGGTCCACCAGCAGCCCGATGGAGACGAAGAACACCGCGGCGAACATCGACTTGAGCGGCTCGACGAGCCGGGCGAGCTTGGCGCGCACCTCGCTCGCCGAGCCCACAAGCCCCACGAGGAACGCGCCGAGCGCGAGGGAGAAGTCGAACGAGTAGGCGAGGAAGGAGACGAAGAAGCACGCGCCGACGATCGTGAGCAGCAGCGCCTCGTCGTCCTGGCGGCGGTCGACCGACCTGAGGAGCCGCGGCAGGAACACCATCCCGAACACGAGCACCGAGAGGAAGAAGACGGCGAGGTGCCCGAGCGAGGCGGCGAAGGAGCCGGCCGACACCGCGCCGCTCTGCGCGAAGCCGGTCGCCACCGCGATCATGCCGACGCAGACAATGTCCTCGCAGACCGAGGTGCCGAGCACGTACTTGGCGAACGGCCGCGATGACCACCCGATCTCGTCCAGCACCTTCGCCAGCAGCGTCGTCGCCGAGTCGCAGATCGCCACGCCGAGGAAGAGCGACGCGGCAGGCGTCCAGCCGAAGACGCGCGTGCCTGCGATGTACCCGAGCCAGATCATCACCGCCGTGTCCAGCACCGCCGCCGGCAGCGCCACGACGCGGATGCGGCGCATGTCGCGGGCGGAGAACGACAGCCCCATCGCGAACATGAGGAAGACGACGCCGAGCTGCCCGATGGTGCCAATCGAGCTCGGGCGCGCGAGCATGCTGCCGCCGAAGGTGTGGGAGCCGAGGACGACGCCGGCGATGATGTAGCCGATCACCTTCGGCCAGCCGAGGCGCGAGAAGACCACGGCCACGAGGCCCGCGGCGGACATCAGCACCGCGAGGTCGCGGACGAACTCGCTCTCGCCGCTCAAGCGACCCTCCTCGCCGAGGCCATGGAGACGGTGACGGCGAGGAACGCCAGGAGCGCGCCTGCGAGCAGGAACGGCGCGAAGTGCTCGTTCCAGCGGTCGTAGGCGTCGGCCTCGATGCGCGTGGTCTCGAGCTTGTCGATCTCCTCGAGCGCCTTCTCCAGCGAGTCGCGGTCGTCCACCGCAAAGTAGGTGCCGCCGGTCTTCGCGGCGATGGAGCGCAGCTGGCGCTCGTCGAAGGTCATGTCGGCGTACTGCACCGTCCGGCGCCCGAAGAAGTCGCGGACGAGGATCGGGGTGCGGCGCGCCCGGGTGCCGACGCCGATCGCGTAGACCTTGACCCCCATCTTCGCCGCGGCCGCCGCGGCCTCGTCCGGCTCCACCGCGCCGGTGTTGCTCACGCCGTCCGATAGCAGGATCACGATCTTGGACTTCGGCTTCGCGTCCTTGAGCCGCGCGAGCGCGGTGGCGAGGCCGTCGCCGACCGCGGTCATCGCCTCGTCGCCGGCGATGGCGCGGCCCTGCTCGTCGAAGGCGACGGACGGGATCTCGACGCCCTTGAGCACCTTGAGGAGCGCCTCGTGGTCGGCGGTGAGCGGCGAGCGGGTGGCGGCGTAGCCGCCGAAGGTGACGAGGCCGATGAGGTCGTCCGGGCGGCGCTCGACGAACTGCGCGAAGAGCTTCTTCACCACCGCGAGGCGGGTGGTGTCGGGCGAGAAGCGCTCGCCCTTCGGCGTCAGGTCCAGCGCGTCCATCGAGCCGGAGACGTCCACCGTCATCGCGATCGCGATCGCGTCCACCGACCTGCGCTCGTGCGCGAGCGGGGTGCGCGGGCGCGCGGCGGCGAAGACGAGCAGCGCGAGCGCGGCGACGAGCATGAACGGCGCGAGCGCGGCGACGCGGGCGCGGAGCCCGCCGGCGTCCGCCGGCAGCCGCGAGACGGCGGAGAAGCGGATCCCGGCGCGGCGCCCGCGCCTGAGGAGCCGCCACGCCGCGAACGCGAGCGGCGCGAGGAAGAGGAGCATCCAGGGATTCGCGAGGCTCATTTCGCCACCTCCTCCGCCGAGTCGCTCTCGAGGTAGCCGCGCGCCGAGCCGGTCGCCGCGTCCGCCATCTCGGGCGTCGCCTCGACGCCGGCGAACTTCACCATGTCGGCGGACTCGAGGAACTTCGCGAGCTCGTCGCTCCGTCCGCGGCCCTCGCCGCGGAACTGGGAAAGGAACTCCTCGGTGGTGAGATGCGGCGCGCGGATGCCGTACTTGCGCTGCACGTAGCGCCGGACCACCATGGTGAGCTCGACGTAGAAGTCCTTGTAGCGGCCGCGGCCGGGCAGACCCTTCCTGAGCAGCCGGTCGAGCTCCGCCCAGGCGCGCTCGATCGGGCTCATGCGGTGCTCGCGCACCCGGCGCGCGAGGTACTTGACCAGCCGCCAGATCCCGAAGACCAGCGCGGCGAAGATGGCGAGCGCGGCGGCGGTCCAGCCGGCGAGCTTCCACGAAAGCGGCGGCATGTCCTTCTTCGGGTCACACTCCATTTCGCCGGTGACCGGCTCGCGCGCCGGCGGCGGCTCGAAGTAGACCGGCCCGGCCACGACGTCGCCGACGGCGAAGGGGCGGATCTTGTAGACGTCGGCGCAGGGCTCGGGGACGAGCCGCCATCTCGCGGCCTGCACCTGCGAGCCGTCCTTGGCGGTCTCGGGCTCCTCGGCGTAGTCCTCGGCGAGCGAGAAGCCGACCACGCGGTCGCGCAGGTCGGGCAGCTGCACCGCCTTGCCCGGCGGCGAGACGACCTCGACGCGCAGGAACACGCTCTTCGCCGGGTCGACCTCGGCGGATTCGGCGTCGACCTTCACCGAGACGCCGCCCTTCGCCGTCTCGAACAAAACCGCAGCCAGCATCAAAAACGCAGTCATGGCCTCAGCGCCGCAGCGCCCTCCTTCTGAACAGCGCGCGCACGTCGTCCACGTACGCTCGCGAGGTGTCGATCGGCAGGGTGTCGATGCCGGTCTTGAGGAAGAAGCGCGACAGCTCCCCGCGCTCGGCCGCCGCCTTCTCGGCGAAGGCGCGGCGGACGGACGCGCTCGAGGTGTCGACGAGCTCCAGCGCCCCCGTCTCCGGGTCCTCGAGCTCGACGAGGCCGACGTCGGGGAGGGACGACTCCGCCGGGTCGGCTACCGGCACGCAGACGAGGTCGTGGCGGCGCGCGGCGGCCCGCAGCAGCTTCTCGTAGCGCGACGCGTCGTCCATGAAGTCGCTCACCAGGAACACCACCGCGCGGCGCTTCTGCACGCCGCTAAGGAACCGGAGCGCCGCGGAGACGTCGGTCGCGCCCTCGGCGCCGTCCTCGGCGGCCAGCACCTCGCGGACAAGCCGCATCACCGAATCGCGCCCCTTGCGCGGCGGAATATACTTCACGATCCGGTCGGAGAAGAGGACGAGCCCGATCTTGTCCTGGTTGCGGATGGCGGTGAGCGCGAGGAGCGCCGTCACCTCGGCGGCAAGCTCCATCTTCGAGCGGCGCACCGAGCCGTAGCCCTGCGAGCCGGAAACGTCCACGAGGAAGAGGATGGTGAGCTCCCGCTCCTCGCTGTAGCGCTTGATGAACGGCTCGCCGGTGCGCGCGGTGACGTTCCAGTCGATGGAGCGAACATCGTCGCCGGGCACGTAGGGGCGCACCTCGTCGAACTCGACGCCCTGCCCCTTGAAGGTCGAGTGGTAGTCGCCGGCGAGCTGGTCGTCGATGAGCCGATTGGTGAGGATTCGTATCTTCCCCACCTTCGCCATCAGTTCCTTTACATCAGTCGCCATTTGTAAATCTCGTTTTTTCTTGCCACATAGAACACATAGATCACAAAGACTTTCACACAGCCAGTTTTCGACATTGGAACTTCCTAGCTCCAAAGTTTATCAACATTGCTCTGATGTGCCGTCATCCTGATCTCTGTGCGCTTTGTGTTCTTTGTGTTCTTTGTGGCTAAAAATTTTTACGGAACGGGGACTTCAGAAAGGATCTTGTCGATGATCTTGTCGCTGTCCACCCCCTCCGCCTCCGCCTCGTAGGTGAGCAGGATGCGGTGGCGCAGCACGTCGTGGACGACCTCCTTCACGTCCTGCGGCGTCGCGTAGGCGCGCCCGCGCATCAGCGCGTTGCCGCGGGCGGCGAGGTTGAGCGCGAGCGTGGCGCGCGGCGAGGCGCCGTTCTGCACCATCTCCCCCTTCTCGCGCGTCTTGAAGACGATGTCGAGGATGTAGTCGCCCACCTTCTCGTCACAGTAGACCTCCTTCAGCGTCGCCCTGAGCGCCTCCACGTCGGCCGGCGTGCAGACCGGCTTCGCCTCCGGCGGCTGGGCGTTCTCGGCGAAGCGCTGCATGATGCGCCGCTCGTCCGCCTTCGTCGGCGGCTCCACGAGGCACTTGAACATGAAGCGGTCGACCTGCGCCTCCGGCAGCGGATACGTCCCCTCCTGCTCGATCGGGTTCTGCGTGGCGAGCACCAGGAACGGACGCGGCAGCGCGTAGGTCTCGTCGCCGATCGTCACCTGGCGCTCCTGCATCGCCTCCAGGAGCGCCGACTGCACCTTCGCCGGCGCGCGGTTGATCTCGTCCGCCAGCAGCAGGTTGGTGAACACCGGACCCTTCTTCGGCGTGAACTCGCCGGTCTTCGGCGAGTAGACGAGCGTGCCCACGACGTCCGCCGGCAGCAGGTCCGGCGTGAACGAGATGCGCCGGAAGTCGAGCGCGAGCACCTTCGCGAGCGTGTTGCACGAGAGCGTCTTCGCGAGCCCCGGCACGCCCTCGAGCAGAATGTGCCCGTCGGTTATCATCGCGAGGACGAGCCGGTCGACGAGCTTCTCCTGCCCGACGATCACCTTGCCCACCTCGTCGCGTATCCTCGACACCAGCTCGCCCTGCGCGGCGATACGTCCGGTTGCCTCCTTAAGGTCCATCTTGATTGCCTCCGTTTCCTTTTTGGTTTTCAACTGAAGATTTCCTCGCCGCCGCGTGCGCGAGCTCCTCGCGCCAGGCGCGCACCAGCTCCTTGGCCTGCGGCCAGCGCGCGAGCGCGAGCCGCCGGCGGTCCACCGTCAGCCGCAGCTTGAGCTTCGCCGCCTCGCCGCCGGCCGCCGCAGGCAGCTCGCCGCGCAGCCGGTCCAGCCGGTCCTGCCAGATGAGCCGCACGAAGTCCTGCATCACCTCCGTCGGCTCCATCGACGCCGCCTGCGCCTTCTCCTGCTCGGCGAGCACCGCGTCGAACCACCGGCGCTCGTCCACCGGCAGCGCCTCGCCCCACGCCGCGAAGGCGTCCTCGCCGGTCACCGCCTCCGTCCGCCAGGTCTCGACGAACGAGCGCGTGAACGGATGCGCGAACGCCTCGGGCGGCAGAAACTCGCCGAGCATCCCGTCGATGCGCTTCGCGTACGCGCCGTATTCGTTCGCGAGCAGGAAGGCGCAGAGCGCGCGCTCGCGCGGCGGCGGCGGGATCGCCTTCGCGGCGTCCTCGCCCGGAATCGGCGCCTCTTCGTCCGGCGCCTCTTCGTCCACGTCCGCAAAGTCCTCGTCGTAATCATCCGGCTCCGGCGGCGGCGGCGGCGCGGGACGCCTCGCGGCCGCCGCGCGCGCCTTCTCGAGCTCCTCGGAGAGCGCGGCCGCGGGGATCTTCAGGAGCGACGACGCCTCGGCGACCATCGACGCGCGCTGGACCGCGTTGGCGGCGCACGCAATGGTGGCGATGATCTCCTTGACGACGCGGTTGACGCCGTCCACGCTGTCGGGATGCGCCTCCTTCGCCCGCTCCGCGCGCACCTGGAAGGACATGATCGACTCGGCGCCGTCGAGCATCCGCCGGAACTCCTCGGCCGGATGCGAACGGAGGAACGAGTCCGGGTCGTCGCCGCCCGGCAGCGACACCACCCGCACCGGCACCTCGGCGGCGAGCAGCAGCCGCGCGGACTTCACCGTCGCCTTGTGCCCGGCCGCGTCGTCGTCGTAGACCAGCACCGCGGAGTCGGTGACGCGGCGGAGCATCTTCACGTGCTCGTCGGTGAAGGCTGTCCCCTGTCCGGCCACGGAGTTCGTAAATCCGGCGAGGTGGAGGCGGATGCAGTCGATCTGCCCCTCGCAGACAATCGCCTCGTGGCGCGGCGACTTGGCGATCGCCGCGGCGGCGCGGTCGAAGCCGAAGAGGACCGAGCCCTTCTTGAAGATCACGGTCTCCGGCGAGTTCACGTACTTGCCGGAGCGCTTGTCCTCCACCAGCTGGCGCCCGGAGAAGCCGACCACCCGCCCCTGCCGGTCGCGGATCGTGAACATGAGCCGCCCGGCGAAGCGGTGGTATCCCTTGTCGCCCGGGCGCGACGGCGCGCGCACCACTCCGGCCGCCTCGAGCTCCTCCGGCGTGTAGCCGTACTTCTCGGCCCACTTGAAGACCGTCGCCGCGCCGGCCGGCGCGTAGCCGATCGTCCACGCCTCCTGCGCCTCGTCGCCCAGGTCGCGCGAGGCGAGGTACTCGCGCGCGGGCGCGGCCTCCTTCGCCTTCACCAGGCAGCGGCGGTAGAACGCGGCGAGCTCGGCCATCAGCGCGTAGAGGCGCTTGCGCAGCCCCGCCTGCGGGTCCTCGCGCTCCTTGATCTCCACCCCGCACTGCGCCGCCAGCTTGCGCACCGCCTCGACGAAGGTGAGTCCCTCCATCTTCTGGACGAACTTTATCGCGTCGCCCGACTCCCCGCAGCCGAAGCAGTGGTAGAAACCCTTCGCCTCGTTGATGTTGAAGGACGGAGTCTTCTCGTGGTGGAAGGGACAGCACGCCTTCTTCGACGCGCCCGCCTGGCGCACCGCGACACCGTAGGACGCAATGAGCTCGGCGAGGTCAATCCGCTGCTTGACCTCCTCCACCGTCGCGTCTGGTATGCCCCTTGCCATTAGAGGCGTATTATACCATAAATCTGCCGCGCAAACTGCCGCGGAGGCCGCCAGCGATACTTACCCACACCCAAAGACAAGCATATGAAATATTTGGAAGACCCCCGTCGAGCCTCATAGTTCAGCCAAGTTTGTCCTGGCGAGCCCGGCCTTTTAGCCTCTTTTTGATTATCTGCATTTTATTCATAAGATACTCGCCTAGTTTCGCATCAACTGCATATTTTGGTATACCGATAAGCGCAGGCCTCGAGCTCAGAAAAGCATAAAAATCCTTCGTCGCCAATCCAATCGTCATTTCATCCCATTGTACTTTTCCCTTGCCAAAATCAATCCCATCATCATCAATCTTAACCTCGATATCAGCCTCGTTGTCATCATGAATCGGACACGATTCACACACCCTTGTATAACCGTTTTTAATTTCTATTACCTGCTTAACCAACTTTATAAGGCATATGGCTGGGAGCAAGGCTATGGGAAGCGACACAAAGAGGTGGTACCAAAGATCCACGACTCCAACGTCCGAAAAGAATCCGTAAAGTTGAAAAATCATTACAGCACAAGCCCAGCACAAAACAGCAGGGAGGACAGATAAACGTATAAAATAGATGACCATGCTGCGCAAATAAAACTGTCTTACAAAAGAATGGTATAGTCTTCTTGTCCGCTTATAAGTTATTGTGGTGTTCAAGCTAAAACCTCCAGGTAGTATGGAAAAGGGACTACCCCTGCGTTCATGTCATGCCCTGCCTCCGCCGGCGCGGCGGAAACGGCGAACGGCGCAGTAGAGCGCATGGTGTTGCTCGGTCTCACTGGCGCGTATTATACCAAATTTCGCCGCAATGAGATCACGGCGCGGACGAAATCAAAGTGCCGCGCAATCCGCCGCGGGGCGGCCGCGATATTTACCCACGCCCAAAGGCAAGCTTATACGGTAAAAAAGATACAGAGGTGTCCGACCCATTTGACCTATTCGTCACACTCTAGATCTTCCTCCCGCACGCCATCGAGCCTTATCACATATCTGACATTGCAACCGTACGTTTGCTTACCGGGCATTTTCTCGCCGTTGAAGTCTCTATCCGGGCCAACAGTCCAGACAACACCCCGCGCGTAATCGTAGTTTAATTGGGCGGCTACCTTATACGGGTCATTCGGTACGGACGGCATAAATTCAGGCAAGAGAGCAGAAAGAGACTTTGGGCGCACGCCGTGTTTTCGCCGATAACGTTCCGCCGCGACGACCACTTCCGCCGCCGCCGCGCGAAATTCGCCCAACGCCTCGTCCCTCGCCGTTCTATCCCACCCCGCAAGAGACAACACCACCGTCTCCCTTCCGAAAAAGTTCGGGAACCAACGTTTCATGCCGGCATTCATGGACTTAATCTCCGCCATTAAACCGCACCAGCACTCCTTGTCATAGTCTCGCTCCACCAAACAACACACGCGCCGCATAACGTCTAAATACATATGCCAGGAGCGATTCGGATGAAATGCGTAGCGAAGAACAATCGGCCAATTATCATAATGAGCAGGCAAGAATTCCCTGAACGCGGTCTCGCCCAAGCAGTAAGCCTCGCGTCGCGCAGCCATGCAAAGCGAACTCCGCCGAGATTTGGCGTCGGGAAGCGACCGCAAAAATGCGGCGAGCTCCGCAAGGCCGTCATCGGTCGCACACGGCGCGTTGGCGAACTCCATCGCAAGGCACAGCGCCGACATCATTGCCGTATCCGCGCACATCCAATATGTTCCGCCCACCGCGCCGTCGCGCATTGTCGCCGCAAGCTGCGCAATCGCGCGGATGGTCTCGAGCGCCGCCGCTCCGTCGCCGCGCGCGATCTGCGCCTCCGCGTCCCAGCGCATCATGCACATCATGCACATCATCCTTGGGAAATCAAAACCAACGAAACCGTCACCTTGAAAATCGGTGTCGCACCACACGCCACGAGCAGAGGCTTCGCGCATGAACACGAGCGCCTCGGCGTTCGTGGCGACAAGCGCCGCCCTTAACTCCGGCGGCGTGTCTTCGCCATCCTCAGGCCACTCGCGCACGGCATTCGCCGCGGCGACATATCCAAGATATGCATTCTCTTCGTCGGGAACATCATCCTTCTCAATCGAACAGTCAAGTACACTCGGCGCTTCGCAATCGCACATTCCCCACCGCAGCGCAATGCCAATCGCAGCAAGCGCGATGGACGAAACGAGGAGGATTAGGGCATAGAGTTTCATAGGACAAAAGGGACAAGTCCTTCTGTATATGCCGTTACCGTATCTGCTGCCCCTGTGTTCATGCCCAACCTCCGCCGGCGACGGCGAACGGCGCAGTAGAGCGCATGGTGTTGCTCGGTCTCACTGGCGTGTATTATATCATATCCGCCGCGATGAGATTACGGTGCGGACGAAATCAAAGTGCCGCGCAAACCGCCGCGGGGCGGCCACGATATTTACCCACGCCCAAAGGCAAGCTTATACGGTAAAAAAGATACAGAGGTGTCCGACCCATTTGACCCTAGGTTTCCGTCCGGACTTGAAGTCGCAATCTGCGACTTCAAGTCAGCAAACTCGCCTGCGCTCAATTGGAACATGAATCCGAACGGAAACCTCTCGATGTTGCGGCGGACTTGTTTGAGGTTCTGAGGGCTTGGGTGTGTGATCTGCCGCGCAAACCGCCGCGGGAACAGTTCCCACGACAAATCCAAACACTGGAATTTTGGCGACCCTTTTAAACTCTGTAAACCCCCGCATCGGACTCTGCACAATCTTTGCGGTTCAACGATCTGCCAACAAGGACATATACGATCAAGCATAACACACCAATTCCAAACAACGGGTCCGCCGCC
>CACXRO010000025.1 GCA_902770045.1 uncultured bacterium | reverse complement strand
CTAACCGTAGGCCTTGGTGGGCCGTTACCCCGCCAACAAGCTGATGGTGCGCGAGCCCCTCTACGAGCGGGAGCCTTGCGGCCCCCTTTAGCGCTCCGGGGATGTCCCCAGGCGCCACATCCGGTATTAGCCGTCGTTTCCAACGGTTTTCCCCGACTCAAAGGCAGGTTGCTCACGTGTTCCTCCCCAATCCGCCACTCTCACGGGAGATTATTGCTAACCCCCCGATCCCGTTCGACTTGCATGCCTAATCCACGCTACCAGCGTTCGTTCTGAGCCAGAATCAAACTCTCAGAAAAAGATTCTTGAGTTATTGTTGATCGGCCCCTTGCACAAACATTTACTGTCTTCTCTCTCGCCGGTTATCAAAGAGCAACGCCCGCCCTTTGAAGGCGAACAAATGTGTAGTATATCAAAACTACCCCCTCGCGCGCAAGGGGGTAGTTTCAAAAAAATCGTGGTCTGCGGTTCGTGGATAAATATCACACAGATTTGTTCGCGACTACGTCGCTCACTGATGGCGAAGGACGTAGTCCTGAGCAAATCCGTGTGTTAAACACCCAAACGTTCCCAATCCTGTAAATCCTGTCCAAAAACACTCTGCGCATTTAGAACGGCACGGCGGCGGCAAAGCCGAGGAAGTTGTTCTTCATCGACGGTGCAAAGTAGAGGCATGAGAAGCCCTTGAACTCCGTGGCGGTCGGCTCGGTCAGCGGAATCACCACCGTCGAGCACGTCGCCTTGTAGATTACCGCCTTGCCCTTCGACTTCTTCCCGGTGTCAAACGACATCGTCGCCGTCACCGCGCCCGCGGTCGTCACCTTGAGCGACAGCGTCATCGCCTCCGTAAGCCCCATCTCCGCGCCGGCCGGGTCGGTCGACTTGATCACGAAGGTCCTGTAGGCGAGCGTCTTCTTGCCCGACTTGGAGCTGAATAGCTTCTTGCCCAGCGCCTTGTAGGTCGAGCCCCAGAGGTTCTGCCAGCCGCGCACCGTGCTGCCGCCGCCGACCTCCTCCAGCGTCGCCACGCCGCGGTAGGGGCACGCGTCCCGCGTGCCCGACTCCGCAACCGTCAGCGTGAAGCTGCGGGTCACGTACTTCGTGACGGTCTTCTTCTTCCCCTTCACCTTCTCAGTCACCTTGTAGGCGAACTTGGCGACGACGTTCGAGCAGCTGAATTCCTGGTAGGGGCACGCGTCCCTCGTGCCCGGGACCGCCGCGGTGTAGCTCGCCGCGGTGAAGGTCCAGTTGGTGCCGCGGTCGTAGAACTTGCCGCTGACCTTGCCTGCCGCCGACACGGTGACCGTGGCGAGGCCGTTGGTCGCGCCGTCCTCGCCGGCGACGTAGCCGTTGAAGGTGCCCTTCGCCCACGCGGGCAGGGCGTCGACCTTCAGCGCGACGCGCTGGGTAATGGTCTTGCCGTTCAGCGTGGCCTTGACCGTCACGAGATACGTCCCCGCCTTGGCGGTGTAGCCCTGGAAGCCCCACGTCGCGAATCCCGGTAGGGGCACGCGTCCCGCGTGACCGTCATCCAGCTTCACCAGCTTGATCCCGGCCGGGAGGCCGCTCGCGGTAACCGTCGCGTTGCTGGTGGCGGCGAACGCCATCATGTCGGCGTACTTGAGGCCGACCACGCCGCTCTCGATGACGCCGCCGATGTTGTTGAAGCCGAGCGAGAGCTCCGCGTCGTTCTGCGTCACCACCCAGAGGATCTGCGCGGTCCGGGCGACGGTCTTCTTGCCGCTCTTCACGTTCTTGGTGAAGGTGACGACGTAGGTGCCGGTCTTCGTCGGCGTGCCGACGATCGTCTGGCCCTTTTGCTTCAGGTACTTGCCCTTCTTCTTGGCGTTCGTGTAGGCATACGCATCCTTCGCCGCAAACGTGAGCCCAGTCGGCAGCCCGGTCACCTTGGCGAGGTTGCCGCCAATCGAAGACGGGACGAACGGGACAGGCGGGACGGACTGGACTCCTCCCGTCAAATCCCAGTTGATGGGCGCGTACGCCATCGTGGTGATGTTGGTGAGGTCTTCGCCGAACAGCGACGCATTCACCGCCGCCGGTCTCACCAGCACGCGGAACTTCTTGGTCTCGTAGAACGCACCCGCCTTCTTCTTCGCGATGATTGTGAAGAGCCCGGCCTTGGTGGTCTTGCCGTAGACGGCGTATGCCTCCGCGACCGTCGTCGTAACCTTCTTCTTGCCGCTTCCAGTCGTCTTCGTCACCTTCTTCGTGGCGTACTTCAGCCCCGTCGGCAGGCCGGACACCGCCCAGCCCGCTCCGACGCCAGTGAGCCAGCCGTTCGTGTTGATCGACTGCCCAAGCTCCAGGTCGCCAAGCTCGACGACCTCCTGCTCGGCGACCTGGATCGGCAGCGGCGCCATCGTCGTCTGGCTGCCTACGGTGATGACGAGATAGGGCGGATTCTCGAAGAAGTCGAGCTTTGCGGTCGGCACGCCCTCGATCCACCATTCAGACTTCGCCTTCTTGACGACTTTCCCCTTCTTGTCCTTCACAGCGGCGTTGTACTTGAGCTTCAATCCGGCAGGCAGTCCCTTCGCCACCACGCTGTACGGCGCACCGTCCGTCGGAACGTCGTAGCCAAGCTCGGTCAGCGTCGCGTAGAAATACTCCCCCGCCGCCAGCCTCGCCTCAACGGGCGACACTGTGTTCCACCATGCCGGGTCGGTCTCGATCGGGTCGTTGTAGTCGAAGACGATACTTGCCGAGTTGGTGATGATCACGTTTGCCGGCGCGTCCTCGCGCACCTTGATACGATACTTGATGTAGCCTTCGCCGCGATGGGTGTCATCGTTGGACGGAAGGAAGCCACTGCCGTCCTTCGGGAAGCCCTCTGTGTCGCCGTTCGGATCGTACACGCGCATGTACCATGTGGCAACGCCGTTTTGGGCGTCGCACTCGACGGTAGTGCGGACATACTTGTTCGTACCAATCATCTGGACTTCGCTCATTCCGTTGGCAAGGCCGTCGAGCTTGACATCATTCTGGTTGTTAAACGCCACCTCGCGCATCTCAAACGTGCTCCAGTCCAACCATTCGTTCAACGGGTTCGTCACCTTGACTTCCTGTGCGTCGGCGATGTCGAATCCCGCCTTGTTCTCGAAGTAGATGGTGTAGTTCATCCAGTCACCGGGCTTCACATACCGTGCCTCGCCGACTCCCTCATCGCCCACCATTTCATTCGGATCGCACGACTTGGGGACGGAGGGCTTTTTATTGTCAACGGGGGGGGTGTCCAATGACGGTTCTTCAGCACCGGGACAAGGGTTGTGGTATGCACCGAATGATTTAGCACGGTCATCAAATATCGGCATATTACGCTCGTACCAATCCAAATTCGCGCGTATTTTACCATGAGCTGCACCAAGTGCTGCTGCACCATTTTCAGCATTACGGATTGCTTTCAAAAAGTGAACGTGAGTTTTCAACACAGGCACAACCATTCCCAGATAAACTTCAATTTCTTTGACTGGCGTTTTTAAATTTGATATTCGTTTTTTAAGTTCTGCCTGAAATGCCGCAGGATTATTATCGGCAAGTATAGCTAATCCAAGTCTGTCTAGAAGTTGACGTGCCTTTCCGATATCCTCAAATATGGAAACAACATCTTCTTCCCATTTAATGATATTATCCATTTTCTCGTCACCATTACCTTCCCATACAATGAAAAGATCAGCCCACACATCACGCCGATCCCAGACACTTTTTGCCCTAGCAGGAAGGTTAAAAAGGGCGTCAATTGACAAATCTACAGGAAGGATTTCCTTGATGGCTGTTTCCTTTAATGCGGCAAAAACAGTCTTCCCGTCTATAAGCTCCGTCGTGTAGTCATTACACAAATCTATCGCCTCATCAGTCCATGTATTTAGTTTCCCCATCTTCATCAATTTTAGTTTCGCAAGTACAGAACCTAGATTCAATGCTGACTTACCAAGATTATCCCACACCCCTTCAGAATAAGACCTGTCAGTCTCGTCGTACAGAGCTTTCATCGCGGACAGTTGTGTCCGCATCTTGTCTAACACGTCTTTATCGCGTTTGTATTTCGCAAGATTATGTTCGCAATCAGGATCCGGTTCTACTACCGACATCTCGGTCGCCTCAATGCGCCTCTCCATCTGTCTAATGTAATCAAGCAATGTTGAACGCAAATTCCACGGCCAAGTCCACGACTTCGCAAACTTGACAGCTTTAATACCTCTCAATTTAACACTCGACGAAGCGACGGATGTACTCCTCATCGCTTGAGAAGTAAATGTTAAAGAGACTGTATCGCCCGCTGTCAACACCAATTCAGAAACCACTTCATAATCCCCAGCCGCAACACCAAGGACAGCCACTGTATATTCGCCTGCAGGCAAATCGGTTATGGCGAACAAACCATTGTCATCAATGCCCATGAATCGATACAATCCGTTTTCCCCAACGAGTATGACGCCCGTAGCACCAGTAGTCGCAGCACTGTCAACACGTCCATTGATTTCGCAACCTACCTCCATGACGCATGACAATTCTACGGTCTCTCCATCTGAAGGACTTACTGTCGCAAAACACACAAGGTCATCCGTTTTACCCGACAACATCCATGTGTTGCCATCTGCACCATAAAATCGTGCTACATTATCGCTTTCCCAATACGGACGAATACTCTCCAGTCCATCAAAACTAGTTAATGCAACATCAATCCTCTTTCCTGCCGACACATTTTCAAAGATTACGCGAATAGATGGAGACGAGGTACAATGCAATTCTCCAGCAATAACATCCTCACCACCATGAACATCAAATGAGGAATCAACTTCTGATAAAGGTATTCCAACCATTTCCAACCAATAACTACCGCTCGCAATCGCATCCGACACAAAACGCCCCGATGCATCCGCAGAAACACAACTCACCAAGTTGCTACTGCTGTCATAAAGCGACACTTTTGTGCCATACATTCCCTCCCCATTCTCATCCACGACCCTACCGTAGATCGCGCTTGACGGCTCACCGTTCTTCACGGCTTTTGCAAGGTCAAACACCATCACATAGTCCGTAGCATCCTGACCGCGAAGGCCGATGCGCGTTGCAGCGGTGGAGAGGTCCGATAGATAGTCCGCCGCGTTAGTCCACGGAGCAGGTGCGTAGGTCGAACCTTCAGACGTGTGGAGCGAAATCTTATTGGAGGCGCCAGCGCGTATCTCAAAGCGGATACGATGCGACGAACCCGCACGAAGGATGCCTGCGCTTCCAGCATCGCCAGCCGCAACGAACTGGAGCGTCTTGAGGCCGGAAAGCCCACCAATGTAGCCAAGCGTTCCGTCGCCCGTCATTGAAACCTGAAGAACGGGCGAAGGCATGTCCGCCGTACCGGAGTTGCCGTATTCAACGAAGCACGTCTGCACAAGCCGCCCCTGCCGCATCGAATCGGGTACGTCGAGCTTCGCCCAGAACTTGGGCTTGCCTGCCGCCTTCGCGACGGTCAAGGCACTTTCAAGCGTTTTCGCCTCGCTTTCCTTCGTGACCGTCACGGCGTATTGTCCGCCAGCGACAAAGGACGCCGCATTGACCGTGGCTACAATGAGTCCCGACGAAACGCGACGGACGGCAAGCGGCGCGACGGTTCCCGCGCCGACGAATGAGACTTCGCATCCGTCCGTAAAACCGGCACCGGAAATCTCGAGCGTCACATCTCCGCTCGATGGAATGTTCGACGGCGACACGCCGAGAAGCGCAAGCGAGCCGTCATGGAAATCGACCTCGTATGAGGCGGCGGAGGCCCCGTCATTGTCAAGGACAAGCCAGACCTTCTCCGTTCCCGCAGGAACGGAAAGCCACGCCTCGCCGCCAGAGAAGGAAAGTGCTGTCCCGCTTGTCGCATCGACAGGCAGGAACACAAGACCACACCTCGCGGAAAGCGTTGTTCCACCCGCAACAGACTTAATGCGCAACAGTTTATCGCCCGCACCTTCAGGAATCGAAAACGCACAGACGGACGACGCACCCGCCGCCACGTTGCCACTCGCGCCATCCGAGGCGTCGATGCTGTCTGCGACAACCTCGATTTCGGCATCGGAGAGAACGACGTTATTCTCCGTCGCCGCACCTTCGGGCACGTCCATGCGCCGACTGTTCACGACAAGGCGGAGGCGATACGACCCAACAGGCACGACCGGCATCTTGAACTGCAAAGTGAACGTGCGCGTATCGCCCGCGCCAAGCGCACCTGGGTTCAGCGGCTCGCCAAGGGCATACATCTTACCGGAAGAGACGGAGACAAGGTACAGCGCATCATGCCACTGATCGGGCACTGCCAACCGCCCCACGTTGGCGATATCGTATGAAATCGCAAACGTTTCCCCAATAGTAGAGCGCGCAGCTTGCGCGTTCACCGCCACCGCTGATAAGTCGTACCCAGTCGTATACGCACCAAGCACCTCGTAAATGCCGATGTCGGCCACACCATCGCGGGGTTGACCATAGTAGTCAAACTCCGGCGCAACACTCGAATCACCCGCGTTGATGCATGGTGAATTGTCCGCAATGCGGAAATCGCCATTTTCAGGATCGAGGAAACGAGGATTTGCCCAGATGTTTCCATTCTTGCCGCAAACGGTTTTAGCATCCTGCCTTCCCTCTGCCGTAAGGACACTGCCATTCTCGTTCCAGAAGCAACAGTTACGATAAGTCGTCCCATTCTGCGGGAAACCGAATGCCTCCCATGTCTCAATGATGTGCGAGAAAATACAATTGTAGAAATGCTGTCCACCGCCCTGCGTGAGACGTCCGCAATCGTAGATTACACAGTTCACGATTGGGTCTCGCGTCCAGTGACGGAACGCCAGAAGGCAATCATGTATCACAGAGTTAGTGACATGGCAATTTCCGCTCTCAACGCCGATTGCGTCGTACGCCGCATGGGCGATCTCTCCATTGGCGAAAACAACCCTACCGCCGCTACTTGTCATGTTTATCGCGCCCGTGGTGGCGTTCTTGCTGGAATAGAGAATCTTCGCGTAATTGAAATTCGCCGTTCCGCCGTTGATGCTGATCTTTGACCAGTCTCCCGCATACGGATACGTTTTGTCTCCATCGCCGTTGGTGTCACCACCGAATTCATCATCCTTGGTGGATGTAAATACAATGGGCTCAGCACGGCTTCCACGCGCATCAAGATTCCCATTCACCGTTAACGACAACCCCTCTGCGAATTTGACAATCGACCCAGACATTATCGTCAACGTTGCACCAGATGCCACAGTCAAATTGCCCGTAACGCAATAGACGTTGTGACCTCGCCACGTCTCGTCTGAAGAAATCGTGCCGGACAATGTCACGTTGGGGTCGGAACGATAGCGAAATTCAATTGTATCATCCCACGTCAGCATATTCGGCACTTTGTAGTCATCCATAACGGGAGCCGTCGCACCGCCGTCCATCAGCGTGTCGCCGCCGATGGTGTCGTCGTTGACGTGCGTGAAGATTGCCCCTGACGCCTGACAACAGGCATTTGAATCGATCGAGAGTCCAGTGTCGGGCATGAACTTTACCACCGCTCCTGACTCTATCAACAACGAAGCTCCGCCATCAACCGCGACATTGCCAACAACAAGATGCACTTTGCCCCCACTCCATATTTCATTATTCAAGATTGCGCCGCAATGCACCTGGATTCCATCTGGCAAATTATCTACGATTACAGGAACGCCGATAGGCAGATACTTATCAATGCCACTTCTCAATCGCCACAACGTTTCAACATTCTCAAACCTTACACTCAAAAGTCCGCTGCAGTCGGAGAACGCATAGTACCCGATGTTCGTGACGCTGTTCGGTATCGTCACGCTCGTCAGCCCGCTGCAGTCGGAGAACGCATAGTACCCGATGCTCGTTACACTGTCCGGTATCGTCACGCTTATCAAACCACTGCATCCTTGGAACGCGGCATACCCGATGTTCGTGACGCTACTCGGTATCGTCACGCTCGTAAGCCCGCTGCAACCCACGAACGTACCATTCAAGATTTCCATCACGCCGTCTGGTATCGTCACGTTCGTCAGCCCGCTGCACAAGGCGAACGCCTCATCGCCGATTTCCGTCACGCCATCTGGTATTGTCACACTAATCATGCTTTCGCAACCATAAAACGCATGGAAACCAATACGCTTCACGCTATTGGGGATCGTCACGCCTATCAAACCACTGCATTCGTAGAACGCGCCATCCCCGATGCTCGTCACGCTGTTCGGTATCGTCACGTTCGTAAGCTCGCTGCAAAAGGCAAACGCCCCATAGCCGATTTCCGTCACGCCGTCAGGAATCACAACGTCTCCACCCGTTCCGCCATATGCGCAAATGACATTGCGCACAATGAAAAAGCCGTCCTCGTCTGCGAGCCCAATACACCCCACGAATGCACCATCACCAATACTTGCTACACCGTCGGGTATCGTTATTCCATTAAGACCGATACAGTTGCAGAACGCGTAAGACCCTATGCTAGTTACTCCGTCCGGGATTGTGACACTAACGAGTCCCCGGCATTCATAGAACAGACAATCACCAATACTCGTAACGCCATTGGGTATTATCACGCTCGCAAGACTGTCACAAGAGGCAAATGCCCACGTCCCGATATTCGTCACGCTGTTGCCAATCGTCAAGTCCGTCAGCCCGCTACAGGAAAAGAACGCGTAAACACCGATACTCGTCACGCTGTCGGGTATCGTCACGCTTGCGAGCGAGCTACACCAGTAGAACGCGCTATCCCCGATGCTCGTCACTGGATACCCCCCCAGTGAAGACGGGATAGTTATGTCACCTGATGTGGATGTTGGCACGGCGGTACAATCAAACGAACCGCCACCAAGCGACACCTCGCCATTTGATACCGTGTATGTCCATGTTACGCCATCGACAGTCTCCGTGTCGGCTAATGCCACCATGTTTGCAAATGCCGCCAATACCGCACACAGGCCAATTTCTCCGATGCTCTTCATGATTCGTCCTTCTTTTCCCCTCCTTATTGCAATCAGATTCAGTGCGGGAAACGAAACACCTACTCCGATGCATCGGAGTAGCGCCTCGGATGAACCTGTAGAGATACACCGAAGGAGGCGAAGCTGCACGGACGGCAGTGTCCTTTTCGATGCGTCTCTACGAGTCAAGTTTCCGAGGCTTTACTCCGACGCCTCCCAAACATGGCAATCGGCGTCGGCCATTCAAGGCCACCAATCGCCACATCCGGGCTATGTGCCGCGAATTATACCACAAAGCCCCTGCAAATCGCAAGGGCTTCACCGGCGCAAAACCGGTCATCGGCATTATGCCGAAATCATCGAATATTGAAAATCAGGTCAGACCTCATTTTCAATATTCCAAATCCCACTCCGGCGGTCTCGTTCCAGAATTCCTCTCTTCTTCATGCAACGCAGCAGGTTGTATGCCATTCCAACGCCAACTTCCAGGCGCTCTGCCAACGCGGGGACACTCATGAGAGGGTCTATTTTTAGCAGCGCGACAATTTCCTTCTCCCTCCCTTCTCTGCTTGCTTTGCACCCGCGACGCTTCGTATTTCCCGCCTCATGAAGTTCCCGAAGCGACTGCCGCACTTCTGCAAGATGGGCTTCCGTCTGCACCACCATCGCTTCCGTCGTCAGCGGATCCGGAGCCACCTCGTATCCGTCTGCTCGCCTTCTTGCAATCTCCTCCGCCCTGCGTTGCTTCTCCTTCTCGAGTAGCGCGCAGAGCAAACGTTCATGTGCTTCCACCATTTCTTCCACGGACACATCCCCGCCATACACAAACCGCATGCCCGCCGTCGCGATCGGCTCACCCTTGCGGAATGCCGAATAGCTGCTCCACGCATAGCCGTCCAACCTGTCTGTTGCCGCCGCCCGAATCGGGTTCAAGTGGATGTATCCAAGGCATTCCGCCATATCCTTCGTTTTTCGCGGCACGACACGGTCGAAGTATGCCGCCTCCCACAGCGTTCCCTTGTGGCCATTGCGTCGGTTGTACTCCGTTGTGAACCACTGTTTTGCGATCTTCATGAAACTGCCGACACTTTGCATTCGCCGCCTCTGCCCGTCAAGCCATTCGGAGGCCCGCCGCTCGCCAGCCTCCCCCTCGCTTCTCCACTTGCCGAGCAACGCCGTCATGCTTTCGGCCGCTCTCAATCCCCTGAGAACTCCGTATCTCCGCACGACCTCATTCTCGGCGACATCCTGGAATTCAGGAAGAAAGGCAAGGATGTGGAAATGATTGCCCATGACGCACCAGCCAATCAGTTGAATGCCGGTAAACTCCGCCGCGCGGCGGACGATTTCGAGAAAGTCCATTCGTTCCTCGTCCTTGAGGAAATATACGCGATGCGCGATACGGCTTACAAGGTGGTGTACCGTGCCGCATTCCTTCACTCTTCCGTTAGAATTCGCCATTTTCCCTCCATTTTAAATATTGAAATTTCGGTCTGACCTAATTTTCAATATTTGAATTATATCATATTTCAGCCGAGTATAGCGTAAATGGGTTGAAAATAATGTCGATTGCAAGAGTAAACGCAAGTCCTGGAAGTGTTTACCTTTTCAAATGGAGGATTCTGACCTTCATCGGCTGAACATAGCGGAGTCCACGATCGCCAACGAACGGGGAGAGGGGCCGCGAGTTCCTGGAGCGGCTGGGCATCCGGAGGATAAACGCCGACTGCGTGACGCTTGACCCGTCCCTGCTGGGCCCGGACTTCAGGCGCGAGGCAGACAACGCGATACTCAGAAAGAAAGGCGCCGTGGAATGAACGGACTGAACCGCGGGCAGCGCCCCGCCCGCCACGCGGCGAAACGCAGCACGGCGATAGGTGCGGCAAGGCGCAAGGTTAGAGCCAACCCCAGATATTGACATGTTTATGATGGTTTTCAACAAACTGTCAAATAACGCCGCCGCACCCCTTGACGAAGGGCACGTTCTATGATACACTACTGACATCTTTATGAAAAAAACCATAAACATGTAAACGGAGCATCTGAAATGACGATCCAAAGGAATGACCTCCTGAATCGCCTCGTCGAGGCTAAGCACAACGGCTTCGTCAAGGTTCTTACCGGCATACGGCGTTGTGGCAAAAGCTATCTTCTTTTCAATATATTCAAGACCCATCTTCTGGAAGATGGAGTACAGCCCGACCACATCATTGAAATAGATCTTGAACATCCCGTAACCGCCGATCTTGTCAATCCAATCAAACTTGACCGCTACATTCGCTCCAAGCTTGCTCACGACGGGAAGATGAACTATGTGCTCATTGACGAGATTCAATACTGCGGCAAGGCCCTTCCGGAAGGGATTGACCTTTCCAGGATCCACCCTGACGACCGCGAGAGGATGTTTGTGGACTTCTATCGTGTTTTGAACGGTTTGCGAACCACCCAAAATGTCGATGTATATGTGACTGGCTCCAATTCCAGGCTGCTCGCCTCCGACGTCGCGACGGAGTTCAGAGGCAGAGGGCACGTGATACAGGTTGCGCCACTGTCCTTTGCCGAGTTCATGCCTCTTCGCAATTCCGAACGGAATCCCTTCAAGGTAATCGAAGAATATCTTCTCTACGGGGGTCTCCCCGATTGCGTCCTCGCCCAATCGCCTGCGGCAAAAGAGGCGTACCTTAAAGATCTTTACGCAACCATTTATCTCCGCGACATCGTGGAAAGATACCACGTCAGGAACGATCTGCTCCTTGAGAAGGTAATCGACATCGTGATGAGCGACACCGCCACGCTCACAAACCCGACCAAACTCGCCAACGCCGCAAAAACCGTTGCCGGAATCAATGCAAGCAGAAACACCGTCGTCCAATACCTTGACCACCTCGCCGACGCCTTTCTTATCAGCAAGGCAGAGCGCTTTGACGTCAAGGGGCGCCGCCACCTCGACTACCCGGTGAAATACTACGCCACCGATACCGGACTTAGGAACGCGCGCATCAACTTCCGCCAGTCGGAATTCACGCACCTCATGGAAAACGCCATCTACAACGAACTCATCCGGCGTGGATATTCCATTGACGTCGGCATTGTGCAACGCCACGACTACTCCGCCGGGAAGCACACGATACGACAATACGAAATCGATTTCGTCGTCAATCGCGGTCCGAGGCAGATATACATTCAGTCCGCATACTCCATCCCCACCGCCGAGAAGCGAGAACAGGAGACCTTCTCGCTTCGCCACACCGGCGATTCCTTCAAAAAGGTGGTGATAACCAACGACCCCTTCCAGACCCGGACCTACGACGACAGCGGCATCGCGTACATCGGCCTTGTCGACTTCCTCCTCGACCCCCACTCGCTCGAAACGCTGTAATGAACCACAGACCAGCACAGACACGCCTCTATTACGCTCGGCGATTTCGGGGAACCCCATACCTACGCGAACGCTAGTGAGCGGCGTCCGTGTACTTATACCATGCGTGAGAATCCCCTGTAGTTCTCCATGGCAATGCCGTGCAATTCAACCCATTATTCCCTGACTTCATCTTCATCCCCTTTCACTGTCGTTGGCAACGCAAGCGGCTTGCCGCCGGAGCCGGGCGCGACGCCGCGGAGGAGTCCCTCGGCGCGGTCGAGCATGACCGAGAGGTCGGACTTGGGCATCTTGCCGCGGACCAGTTCGCGCAGGAAGAGCGTGTAGGCCTCGGCAGCGCGGGCGAGGTCCTCGCCGCGGCCGCCGCCGAAGACCGCGAGCTCGTTCGACTTGAGGTAGGCCACGAGCCGCACCCGCGGGTCCTTGCCCGCCGCATCGATCGCCTCGCGGAACGAGAGCGAGGTGCGGCCGCCGACGAACGGACGGTCAAGCGTCTCGGGGTAGAGCTGGAGCCGCGAGGCGAAGACGAGGACGTCGCGCTCGCTGGCGACGCCCGGCTCCAGTACCTTGCGCATCAGCGCGAGCGCCTCCTCGTCGTCGTGTCCGCCCTCGCCGCGCAGCCACTCCTCGAGCTCGCGGCGGCGCTCCCTGACGCGCACCTTCGGGTCGGCGGCGACGAGCGCCTCGACGGCATCGCGGTCGGACAGTTCGCGTCCGAGCACAGCGCGGCCGAACGCCTTGGTTATCTCGAGCCGGAGCCGCTCCTGGTCGACGTATTCCGGGCTCTTCGCGTAGATCCGCGTGACCACCCGCTCCGCGTTCGTCTCCACCCGCGCCGTCACCTCGGTCAGGTTGGTGCGCACCGAGCCGATGTGGATGACGATGCCGGGGTCCGCGAAGCGGCGCGGGCGCTCCCCGGCGCCGCGGTAGAGCGTCTCGCAGACGTCGGCGGCGAAGCGCGCGACCGGCATCTGGTAGTCGCGGCGCATGTCCTCGGGGCAGTCCGCGTAGACCTTCACCAGGCCCTCGGTCATCGTCAGCACCGGCGCCTTCATCCGCGCCACCAGTTCGGCGCGGGTGAGGGCGAGAAGCGCGATGACGGCAAGGAGCATCTGGAAGCCTCCCGGCTACCGGCGCGACGCCGGCAGGTCCTCGAACTCGCTCTTAGGGGCGAACGTGGGCTTTGCTCCGCAGAGCTGCAGCGCGTATTCAAGGAGATGCCGGCGCGACGCCGCGTCGCCTGCCTTGGCTACGAACGCGAACGAGGTGCGGCTTCCGCGGTCGCAGGCCCAGGCGACGTCGCCGACCTCGCCCTCGACGGACACCAGTCCGTCGGCAATCCCCTTCTCGAGCGTCTCGGGGCTGACGAGCGCCGACACCGCCTTCTTGCCGGGCTTGAAACCGAAGAGCCGGCTGTTGAAGAGTGCAACCCCGGCGGCGGAGGACTGAATCTCGCCATCGGCGTCGGAATATGAAACGCAGTTGGTGACGCCGGCGGGCAGCAGCACTTCCTCGAGCAGCACCTCGCCGACCGGCTTGCCGAACGCCTTCGCGACCGCCGCGGACAGTTCCTTGGCGGAGGCCTTGGGGTCGACCTTGTCGAGCCTGCCCTTCTCAATGGCGCGCATGGCGGCGGCGGCGTAGAACTGCCGCGCGGCCTCGCCCAGCGGGAAGACGGCGTCCTTCTTCATTTGGGGACCGGCGAAGGCATCGAGGACGCTGCGGTCCTGTTTGAACGCGGCGGCCTGGGCGCCGACGCCGTGGCCGAGGAAGTTCTCGCGGGCAATCTCGTCCTTCATCGCGTTGTTGAGCCAGCTCTTGCCGATCGGGATGTGCACCGCGGTCACCGAGTTGGCGGGGATCTCGAGGACGACCGGTCCGGCGACAACCCGCCCGTCGAAGTAGGGATTGAAGGTCTGGTAGCCGTAGCGGCGGGTGAACGGCGGCTCGCCGGGCACCTCGTGCAGGTCGAGGAAGCGCTCCGGGCAGTCGTAGACGCGGTATTCGTAGGGATACACCCTCCAGCCCGGCGGCAGGCGCAGCTCGAAGCGGGTTTCCGCGTTCTTGTAGTTGACGGCGAGGAAGGTCATGTAGGAGCGCTTTGCGTTGACGGTGACGATGTACTCGCAGTCGTCGCCGGCGGGCTTGATCTCGTCCCAGCGCCTGCCGCTCCTGAGCTCGCGGCGGAAGCGCAGGGCGAAATCGCCGTAGTAGTCGGAGCAGGAGTAGACCGCGTTGGAGCATCCTTCCGAATACGCGCCGTACTTCTCGCTGCCGAAGTCGATGACGAGCGGTTCGCGCCGGAACGACTCGGCCATCAGGCGCATCGCCGGGCCCATCATGCCGGGCTCGAGATAGGTCTTGTGGATGTCGTCGAAGTTCGTCCGCCAGCTGCAGGCGCCGTCCCAGTGGCAGGCCCAGGTGCCGTCGCCCCAGGTGCCGTCGCCGTTGGGCCTGCCCTTGATCGCCGCGTGGAAGGCGCCGGAAAGCGAGGTGAACTGGTGGAGGTTCATTCCGTCGATGTCCGGCTGCGCGGCCATCATCATCATGTAGCCGGTCTTGTTCAGGGTCTCGCGGAAGCGCTGGTGCGACCAGTTGTCCTCGTCCGACCGGTCGCGCCACTCGGTGATCCACATCTTCTTGCCCGCGAGCTCGGGGAAGGCGCGGTTGAAGTTGCGGTAGCGCACCAGCCCGTCGTAGGTGGCGGAGAACGGGCGCTCGGCGCCGTAGGTGTGGTAGATCACGTGGTCGATGTTGTGGAGGCAGTTGGACATCGCCACGATGTAGCGCGCGCTCCAGCGGTTGAATTCGCTGGCCGAGAAGTAGGTCGTGCGCCTAAGCGGGGTGGACCCCAGCGCGCGGTCGCGGATGGCCTTGACGTCGGGGTCGTTCTCGAAGTACTCGCCGATCGCGATGCCAATCGGCGCCTTTGGCCATATCTCCCTGATCTCATTGACGATCGGCGTCCAGCGCTCGGCGTAGACCGGCGCGTTGTTGACGGGCTGCCCGTACGGCTCGTTGCCGAGCTCGAGCCCGGCCACGACGCCGGTGAAGCCGTTCTCGACGATCCAGCGCACGTAGTCGCAGATCACCTTCTTCACCCACTTGATGTCGCTCGACTTCCCGAACACCTCGGACTTGTCCGCCATGCGCGTGTAGGACTTGAAGTCGATGTCGCCGAGCGCGTAGGCGTTGGTGTACACCGAATAGTTCTCCAGGGTCAGCATCACCTTGATCCCGTACTCCTTGTAGAAGGAGAATACGTTCTTCATGTCGGTGGAATCCCCGACGCAGGCGAGCTTCCAGCGGCCGTCCTTCACCTTCGGGACCGCGCGCCACGCCTGGGCGCCGGCACCGAGCTGCCAGTGGCCGACTGCGCTCCACTGGCGGACGAACCTCGCGCCGGCAAGGCGGAAGGCGCGGGCCGTCGCCTCGCGGTCGGTCTCGAAGTACGTCTTGCAGTCGTCGCCTTCGAGCGAGCCGGCGTAGCCCACGAACGGCGAGCAGGTGGAGGCCGAGATGTCGCGGATCGCCTTCCACGAGGGGTCGATCCTGACCACCTTTGCGGCGGCGGCGGGTGCGGCGGACGCGGCGGCCTTCTGCTGCGCGTCGGGGGCCGTGGTACACGAGACAAGCGCCGCCAGCGACATCGTCGCGGCGACAAGCGTATTCAGTTTCATTGGATTCTCCTTTTTGTTTTTGAAATACGCCTATGCCCGTCCAAGGCGCTCGCCGCCGTAGCGGCCTTCGCGGAGCGGACGCCACCACCAGTCGTTGGCGAGGTACCACTCGACGGTCCGGCGGATGCCGGAGTCGAAGCGCTCCTCGGGGCGCCAGCCGAGCTCGTTCATCAGCTTCGACGGGTCGATCGCGTAGCGGAGGTCGTGCCCGGGGCGGTCGGCGACGTGGGTGATGAGCGAGGAGTAGGAGCTGCCGTCGGCGCGGGGGCGGAGTTCGTCGAGGATCGCGCAGATGGCCTCCACAACCTGGAGGTTGGTGCGTTCGTTGTGGCCGCCGACGTTGTAGGTCTCGCCGTCCCGCCCGCGCTCGTTCACGAGGCAGAGGGCCTTGACGTGGTCGTCCACGTAGAGCCAGTCGCGCACGTTGGCGCCGGAGCCGTAGACTGGCACGGGCTTCCCCTCGAGGCAGTTGAGGATGACGAGCGGCACCAGCTTCTCGGGGAAGTGGTAGGGGCCGTAGTTGTTGGAGCAGTTGGTGATGCGCACCGGGAGCCCGTAGGTGTCGTGCCAGGCGCGCACCATGTGGTCGCTCGCGGCCTTCGAGGCGGAGTATGGCGAGTGCGGCGAGTAGGGGGTCGACTCGGAGAAGAACCCCTCCGCGCCGAGCGAGCCGTAGACCTCGTCGGTGGAGATGTGCTGGAAGACGAACGACGGGTGCTCCCTCCACCAGCCGAGCGCGGCCTGGAGGAGCGTCGCGGTGCCGAGGACGTTGGTGCGCACGAACTCGCCGGGGCCGTCGATAGAGCGGTCGACGTGGCTCTCGGCGGCGAGGTGGAAGACGGTGTCGGGCCTGAATTCGCGGAACGCCGCGGCCATCGCCCGCTCGTCGCAGATGTCCTTCACGAGCAGGGTGTAGCGCCCTTCCGCCTCGCGGAGCGAATCGACGCAGCCGGCGTAGGTGAGCTTGTCCACCACCAGCACCTCGCGTCCCTCGCGGCAGAGGTGGCGCACCAGCGCCGAGCCGATGAAGCCGCATCCGCCGGTGACGATGCAGCGCCTACTCCTCGTCGTTGAACTCACTGGTCTCTCCCTCGTTCTCCGCCGATCCGTCCTCGGGCTTCTCGTGGCGGCCGTATCCGTAGCCATAGCCGTAGCCATAGCCGTATCCGCCGTAGCCATAGCCGTAGCGGCTGCGGTGCTTGCCGCCGGGGGTGAACGCGGCGGCGGCGGCCACCTCCACGTCGTTCACCACCACGCCGAGAATGTTGGCGCCGGCCTCGGTGAGGCCGCGCGCGCAGTACTGGATCGGCTTGAAGTGGGTGCGGTCGGGGCAGCACATGATGACGACGGAGTCGACCATCACCGCGAGCGAGACTACGTCGCCGACGAGCCCGTATGGCGGGGAGTCGACGATCACGCGGTCGTAGTTCTCGCGCGCCCAGTCGAAGAACTTGGCGATGACCGAGGAGCCGAAGATCGTCGCCGGCGAGATGCCGTTCGGCGGCGCCGAGGCGATGACGTCGAGGTTCTTGACGTCGGTCTTGTGCACGATCGAGGCGAAGTCCGGCATCGTGTTCTCAGAGCGCTGGAGCACGTGGGAGAAGCTGTTGGACTCGTCGAGCTCGAGGCCCCACACGTGCGCAAGCCGCGGGCGGCGCATGTCGAAGTCGACGTGCAGCGTGCGCCGGCCGGCCTGGGCATAGGCGATTGCAATCGATGTGGAGGTGATGGTCTTGCCCTCGCCGGGCTGGGTGGAAATCACGAGCATGCAGTGCGAGAGCGCCTCGTAGCGCGGCGAGTCTAGGAGGTTCCTGAGGCCGGCGACGGACTCCGAGAACTGGGAGTATCGGTCCTCGATCAGGAACCTTGCCACCTCCTCGCGTTTCTTGCGGCGGACATGCGGAAGAACCGCGAGCACCTTGAGCGCGAGGCGGCCCTCGATGTCCGAGAGGTTGATGACCGTGTCCTCGAGGTTGTCCATGACCAGCACGAAGAGAAGGCCGAGCGTGACCGAGAGAAACGCGCCGGCGCCGAAGATGATCACCGGGTCGGGGAGAATCGGTCTGGAAGGCTCGGAGGCTGGGCTTCCAACGCGCACGATCTCGTTGTTGGACTCCGCCTCGATGCGGGCCTTGTTCTCGTCGAGCAGCAGCCCCTCGAGGAGGCGGTTCTGGACCCCGAAGTCGGCCTCCAGCTGGCCGAGGCCGGACTCCGCCAACACGATGCGCTGCTCGATGTTGGCAAGCTCGTTGCGGAGCTCGTCCTGCCGCACCGAAAGGTTGGCGAGCTGGTTCTTTACCACCTGGAGGGTCGAGCGGCCGGTCAGCAGCGCACGAGCGGCTGCGTCGAGAAAGCGCTGGCGGGCGAGCTCGGCGGCCTTCTTCTTCTCCAGCACCTCTGGATGGTTCTCGGTGTAGGCGAAGAGGAGCTTCTGGTAGTCGTTCTCCGCGTCCTGGTAGCCCTTGAACTCGGTGGCAATCTCCTGCGCGCGCGGGACGTTGACCGCCAGGCTGCCGTAGGTGGTGGGGTCCTTCTGCACCTGCGCGAGCATCTTCTCCCATTCGGTGAGCTGGGTCTTCTCGGTCTCGAGGGTGAGGATGTCGCTCGTCGCCTTCTGCAGCGACTGCTGCACCGTGTCGCGGGTGGAGCGCAGGTTGTCGACCTTGTTCGCGGTGCGGAAGTCCAGGAGGTCCTTGGCGATCTTGTCCACCATCCGCCGCTGCTTCTCGACGTTCTGATGGATCTGCGATACGGCCTTGTCGCAGCGGACCTTGTTCTCCTCCTCGGTGAACTTGTCGATCGACTTGGCGTAGGCGTTGGCGAGCGCGGCGCAGAGGCGGGGCGACCCGGCGCGGATGGTTATGGTGATGAGTCGCGAGCGCCGAACGATGTCGATGCGGGTGGAGCCGAGGGTGGACATCAGCTCCTCGTCCGTCACGGTGGAGGACGGGTTGTCGGCGCGGTACTGCTTGAGGATCATCGAGACGATCCGGCCGGAGCGCCAGTCCGGAAGGCGGGTGTTGAAGATCTCCTCGTAGCTGCTGCCGTAGTCCGGCGACGCCTGGTCGAGCGCGGTGCCGGTGCGCCCGGAGGTGCGCCGCAGG
The DNA here is from genome assembly GCA_902770045.1 of uncultured bacterium. Classification (GTDB taxonomy): domain Bacteria; phylum Verrucomicrobiota; class Kiritimatiellia; order RFP12; family UBA1067; genus UBA1067. The sequence goes on along the minus strand of CACXRO010000025.1, from coordinate 16,356 downwards.
TCGATGGAGAACTCGCTCCTCGCCTCGTAGACGGTGGGCGATATGCGGTAGACGGCGAAGGCGATGATCGCGCCGACGAGGATGAACACGAACACCGAGAGCCAGCGCTGCGACACGACGCGGAGCATGCGCCCGAGCGAAAGCGAGCCGATGATCGAGCCTTCTTCCCCGTCCACCCCGCCGTTCGCTCCGTAGGAGCCGTATGCGCCGTAGGAGCCGTATGCGCCGTAGGAGCCGTAGGACCCTGAGTGGTAGTAGACGGGGGATCCGCCGCCCATCGGGCCCGACCCGGAAGACCCGTAGTAAAGCGGCGACGAGCCGGAGTTCCCGTAGTAGAGTATCTTGTCAGACATTGGGCTTCACCTTTGCGAACGAACTTGCGGCGACCGAGAAGAGCAGCATGAACGCAGTCATCGCGCCGGGGGCGAGCAGCGACACGCCGGCGAGAGACTCAAGCACCGCCACCGGCAGGACCAGGAACCCCGCAAAGCACGAAGGCGGCGGGAAACCGGCCGCAACGCCGGAGACCGCGCGGCGGACGTACGACGCCGCCAGCACCGCGATCGGCGCGAGGACGAGGAACGCGCCGATCGAGCCGCGCTCCGCCAGCACCAGCCAGTGGAGCCCGAAAGGCGCGCTCTGCTGGGCGGGGATCGCCGCCAGGTCCTCGGAGGAGGCGATGAAGCGCACGCCGTCGGCAAACGAACCGAGCCCCGCGCCCAGCCACGGATGCGCGCTCCACATGTCCAGCGAAAGGCGCGAGAGGAGGTCGTGGACCGGGAAGAAGTCCTTGGGCAGGAAACCCGCCTCGCCGAAGAAAGGAGCCAGCTTCGCCGCGATGCCGCCGGACGGGACCGCGGCCATCACGAGACCTGCGGCCGCCACCAGGAACCCGACGACGCCTATCAGGAAGACGAGCGCCTCGCCGGAGTTGCTGGTCACGTAGTTCCACGCCGCCGAGTATACCACCAGCAGGAAGGCGGCGGAGACGAATACCAGCGTCACCACCGCCGGCGAGAACGCAAAGAGCCCGGCGGCGTTGCCCGCGACGGCGAAGACGAAGAGGAAGAGGCTGCGGTACCACCCGCGCTGCAGGCCGGCGGAGAAGGCGGAAATGCCGGCAAGCAGCGCGATGCCGTAGTACACCCCGGAATAGGACGGGTTTGAGAAGGAGCAGTCCATCGCCGCAAGGACCGCCCGGTCGCCCATGCTGGCCCTGATGCATTCAACCGCCGCGGCGACGCCGGAGATGGCGGAGAACCCAAGCAGGAACGCGCACCTCGCGCCACGACCAAGGGCGTGGCGGCAGCCCTGGAGCACCACCAGGACTACCAGACAGGCTGCGAACTCCATGCGCCCGCCGCCATCCACGCTGCCGGGCAGCGAACCCACGGCGGCCCCGCGCATGACCCACTCCCCGCTCTCGGCGTCGTACCACTGGCCGACGCCGCCGTTCGCCATCCGGACCGCCGCCACCAGCGTCAGCAGCAGCATTATCCAGAACAGCGGGTCGGACAGCACCGAGCGGAACACCCGCTGGCGCGCGGCGGAAAGGCTCTCCTGCCCCAGCCGGGACGGCTCCAGGAAGAGCCAGCACGCGGTCAGCGCCGCAAGCCAGACCGCGGCGGACAGCGAAAAGAACTGCGGCGCGACGGCCAAAAGGGCCAGATGCGCCGCAAGCCCATACTTGGCTATCAGTTTCTGCACGTCAGTACGTCAGGCGGACACCGAGCGAGGCGCGGAAGCGGTCGTAGTCGTAGTCGGCGGACGACTTGTCCTTCCCGTCGTCGAACGACCGCCGGTATTCGGCGCGGCCGAAGAGCGCCAGGTAGCGGTTTAAGGTGTAGTTCAGCCCCAGACGGAAGGTGAGCGTGTCGAGGTTGTAGTTCTGGGTGTTGAGCATCGAGTAGTCGTGGCCCTCGTGGCGGTAGCAGATGTCGAAGGTTGCGTTCACCTTGCCGCGGACGAGCGACTTCGCGATGCCCCAGCTCAGCGAGTCGGTGCGTTGGGAGCTGCCGTACTCGCGCTCGGACGGCTGGTAGTGGCAGGTCGCGAGGAGCATCATGTTCCAGGTCTCGCCGATCAGCCAGCGGCCAGAGGCGGAGTATGTCATCGCGTCGGTCTTGCTCTCGCGGCCGGCGTACTCGAAGTGGTTCCAGCCAACGAGCAGGCGGTAGGAGATGCGATCGGTGGCAAACGAGCCGAAGCCGGCCATAAGCGACCAGCTCTCGGAGTCGTTGGAAAGGTTGCTGCCGTAGCCGCTGAGGTCGTAGTAGCCGTTGGACGTGTTGTCCTGCCTGTAGTTGGAGTAGTTGGCGCTGACGAGGATGTCGAACCACTTCGACGCCGCGTAGCCGATTTCGCCGCCAACCAGCCAGCGAGACCAGCCATAGAGCGAGTTCTTCTGGTTGGAGTTGTCGTAGTCGAGCCAGTAGTAGCTGGCGCTGACGTCGGCGTGGAGGCGCTCGGTGAAGCGGTGCTCGAGCGAGCCGCCGAACCTGAAGTCGCGCGTATCGCGTCCGTAGCTGCTGCCGTCGCTCAGGGTGACGTCGTTGAGCGAGTTCATCAGGATGAAGCTCTGATTGAGCATGAGCGACCACCCCTTCTCGCTCTTCGGCGCCGAGTTCCACCCGAAGAGGACCGACTCGCCGTAGTTGTGGTAGCTGTACTCGTTGGCGTGGCCGCCGCGGAAGTAGCCGTTGTAGGAGTAGTTGCCGGTTCCCTTCAAGTACCAGCTCTCGGCCGTGTAATCAAGCGTGAAGCCAGGGTTGACCGTCCAGATAACGTCATCTTCCGCGTCCTTGTTGCCGCCGACGTTGCTGTCGTAGGTGGCGGAGAACGCAACGTACGGCTTGAGGGTGAGCCGCTGCCCGATCTTGATGCCCTGGGGACGGTCCATCAACTCGGCCTGCGCGGACATGGCCGCGGCGAGGGCGGCGACGAGCGCCATTCCATGCTTTGTGCTGATGTTCATATTGCTTTAACCTATATCTTGTGGTTACAAAAGACCTTGCGCCGATCACGGAACCTGCGACTGGTAGGGCGGGGTTGGCGGAGTCGGCTTGGGGGTCGGGGTCGGGGTCGGGGTCGGCACGCCCTGACCGTCGCCGCCGGTGCCGGAGCTCGCGTCGATCGGAGTCTGCATCGTCGGCTCCTCGATATGCGGCTTCAGCGTCGGGGTGCCCTCGACGATGTCGCCGAGGAGCGAATCGATCTGCTGCTGCCCGTAGATCTTGATGATGACCTCGAGGTTGGGCTCAGCCTCCGCCTCGGCCGCGGAAAGCATCGGCTCGTAGGACTTCTCGCGGCCGTCGCGCCCGAGCGCCGCCGGGATCCACTCCTCCTGCGCCGCCTTGCGGTCCTCCTCCGGCAGCTCCTGCAGCAGCCGGTCGGTGAGCGTGTCGGGCGTACCGTTGGAGGCGCGCACCAGCATCAAGAGGCCGAACGCGTCGCGCACCGAGGAGCTGTCGGCCGAGTCGCAGCGGCGGACGATCGCCTTGAGGGCCTCGACGGCGATGTCGGTGTACTGGTCGTCGGTGTAGGTCTTGCCGGGATCAGCCGCGCGGTTGAAGAGGTCTTCGGCGAACTTCTCGTTGATCGCCGTGAGCGAGAGCACCGAGGCGGAGGCGTAGACCTCGGCAAGCAGGGCCTTCATGTCGCCCTTGCCGCCCTTCGCCGCCTTGAGCGCGGCCGAGTTGGCCTTGAGGAACATCGCCGCCTTCTCCTCCTTCGAGGCCTGGCGCTTCGCTATTGCCGCGTTGACCTCGCCGAGAAAGGCCACCTGGTCGGCCGCGGAGAGCGATTTCATCGCGGACTCCATCGCCGCTGGGCTGGAGATCGCCTCCCCAATCGCGCCGCGCGCCTCGGCGAGTGAGGCGGTCTTGCCGCCGTCCGCGGCAAAGGCAACGCACATCGACACCGCCGCCAGCGCAGCGAGGCAAATCTTCGTTCTGCTCATTTCCATGTCCTTGTCCTCCTTAGCTTCCTTAGTTGTTTCAAGTCAGTACCAAGTCTCCGGCACCCAGACAACGTCGCCCGCCCTGAGGAGCATGTCCTTGTCGGGCCGGCCGTCCTTGCCGATTTCCTTCAGGTCCACGTAGGTGCGGTTCTGGCGACCGTCGCGGTCGCAGCGCGTGACGCAGATCTTCGAGCGGTCGGCATACGGCTTGAGCCCGCCCGCCATCTGCAGCACCTTGGTGACCGGCAGGTCCATCGTCGAGGGAATGTTCACCGGCCCCGGCGAGCCGACCTCGCCGAGCACCGTCACCGTTCCCCAGGGACTCACGCCGTGGCCGTCGTAGGGCGCGAAAGTAACCGTCACCTGCGGCTGGCGGTAGTAGCGGGAATACTCCTTCACGAGCTTCTTCTTCAGCGCCTCGAGGGTGAGCCCGTCGCACGCCACCGGCTCCTGCAGCAGCAGCGGCATCGTGATCTCGCCGTTCGGGTCGACCAGGACGTTCATCGTGGTCGGCGGCGCAGCCGGGGTGCCGACCTGGATTATCAGCGCGATACCAGGGCGGATGCGGGGTCCGTCCCACCACTGCGCGACCACCTGCGTGTCGACGGTCTCCTCGTCGGAAAACAAGCGGGAGACGGCATCGCAAACGCTGGTGCAGCCGACTGCGCACATGCACAGCGGAACAACCGCCAGGAGCGGCTTTCTCGCTAATCTGAACATCGGTGTGAATTATAGCAAAAATGACGCCTGACAGTCAAGGGCACCCAGAAACTTTGTCACCCGATTGGGTGACGGTCATTTATCGTAGGCGGCGAGGATCGCCGGCGTGACGTCGGCGAGCGAGGAGACGCGCTCGCGCAGAAACTCCTCCCTGGGGCCGTAGGCGACGAACGGCACCGGGTTGCGGGTGTGGCCGTGGTCGCCGACCGACTCGATGTTGCCGTGGTCGGAGGTGATGACGAGCGTGAGCCCCGCGGCCTCGACGTAGCGCACCAGCGCGGCGAGGAAGCGGTCGTAGACCCGCAGCACCGCGCAGGCGCGACGGTAGTCCATCGAATGGCCGGAGACGTCGGTCTGGAAGAACTCGAAGAGCGTGAAGTCGTGCTCGCGCGCGATGCGGAAAAGGTGCTCGGCGGCGCGCTGCGGCGGGATGACCGGGATGTCGGGGTACCGGTCCTGGATCGTCTCGCGGGTGATGTCCTGCATCAGCGCCTCGTCGCGCACCAGGTCGTCGACGGTAGACACCGTCTCCGGCACGGTGAGCGCCATCACGGTGGTGACGGACTTGAACCGCCGCAGCGCGAGCTCGTCCGCTCCGTCCACCAGGTACGCGTCGGCGAAGCGCACCGAAAGCCCGCGGCGCTTGAGCTCGAGGAAGAGGTTGCCGTCCTCGATGATCTTGCGGAGGGCGGGGCCGGGGAAGCCCTCGCAGTGCTTGCCCATCGCCTCGGCGCAGTTGCGGCCGGTGAACATCGTCGCCTGACCGGTGGCGGACTGCGGCAGCCCCTCCACGCCGAGGCAGGCGTCGATGGGCCGCGAGTGGCGGTCGATGAGCCGCCACAGCGCGGGGCAGACCTCGGGGTTGACCGGGTTGTCCGCGGCAGGCTCGCGGATGCCGAGCCCGTCGATGAATAGGAAGACCGCCTTCAATTCCTGAACGAGTGTATGGGCGCGGGGATGCGGCCGCGCCGCGCGACGAACCGTTCGCAGGAGAACGGCGACACCTTCATCACCGGCGCGCCGCCGAGGAGCCCGCCGAACTCCACGAAGTCGCCGACCTTCCTGCCGGCCACGGGGATGATGCGCACCGCCGTCGTCTTCTGGTTGACCATGCCGATCGCCGCCTCGTCGGCGATGACGCCGGCTATCGTGCTCGCGGAGGTCGAGCCGGGGACGGCGATCATGTCGAGCCCCACCGAGCAGACGCAGGTCATCGCCTCGAGCTTCTCGATCGAAAGCGCGCCGGCGCGCACCGCGTCGATCATGCCCTGGTCCTCGGAGACGGGGATGAACGCGCCGGAGAGACCGCCGACGTAGCTCGACGCCATCACGCCGCCCTTCTTGACCTGGTCGTTGAGGAGCGCGAGCGCGGCGGTGGTGCCCGGCGCGCCGGGATGCTCGACGCCGATCTCCTTCAGGATGTCGGCGACGGAGTCGCCCACCGCCGGCGTCGGCGCGAGCGAGAGGTCGACGATGCCGAACGGCACGCCCAGGCGCTTCGCCGCCTCCTGCGCGACGATCTGGCCGACGCGGGTGATCTTGAAGGCGGTGCGCTTGACGGTCTCGCAGAGGGTCTCGAAGTCCACGCCGCGGCAGGAGCCGGCGAGGACGCGGTGCACCACGCCGGGGCCGGAGACGCCGACATGCAGCACGGCGTCGCCCTCGGTGACGCCGTGGAAGGCGCCGGCCATGAACGGGTTGTCGTCCGGCGCGTTGCAGAGGACGACCAGCTTGGCGCAGCCGATCGAGCCGCGCTTGCGCGTGCGCTCCGCCGTCGCCTTGACGATCTCGCCCATCAGCCGCACCGCGTCCATGTCGAGCCCGGTCTTGGTGGAGCCGACGTTCACCGAGGAGCAGACGCGCTCGGTGGAGGCGAGCGCCTCGGGGATGGAGCGGATGAGCATCTCGTCCGCCGGCGTCATCCCCTTCGAGACGATCGCCGAGAAGCCGCCGACGAAGTTCACCCCGAGCCGCCGCGCGGCGCGGTCGAGAGTCTTCGCGATCTTCACGAAGTCGGCCGGCCGGCGGCAGCACGCCGAGCCGACGATCGCCGCCGGCGTCACCGAAATGCGCTTGTTGACCACGGGGACGCCGAACTCGCGGCCGATGTCGTCGCCGGTGCGCACCAGCCTGCCCGCCAGGCGCATGAGCTTCGCCTCGATCGCCGCGCACGTCTTCGCGAGCGAGGAGCCGGCGCAGTCGAGGAGCGAGATCCCCATCGTGATGGTCCTCACGTCGAGGTTCTCCTCGAGGATCATCCGGTTGGTCTCGATGACTTCGCTGAGGTTGATCATCGCCCTGCCCTCACACGCGGTGCATCTTCTCGAATATCTCGGACTTCTGGCAGCGGATCTTGAGGCCCATCTCCGCGCCGATCCGGTCGAGGGCGGCGCCGAGGCGCTCGAACGACTTCGCGTACTTCGAAGCGTCCGCCACCATCATCATGTTGAAGTAGCCGCCGACCACGGTCTGGGCGATGTCGAGGATGTTCACCCCGTTCTTCGCGAGGTAGGCGCTGACGCGGGCGATGATGCCGACGGTGTCCTTGCCGACTACGGTTATGATTACCTTTTTCATATTAGGTGGAATTATACCATACCTGCGCCCGCAAGCGCAACCTGCAGCGCCGCGGAAATCTGCCTTTCGACGCCCTGCCAGGAGAACCGCTCCGCCGCGAGCTCGCGGCCGCGGGCACCCATCTCGGCGCGCTCGGCGTCGGAGAGGGAGGTCGCCGCGGCGAGCGCCGAGGCGAGCGCTTCGGCGGAGTCGGGCTCGACCCGCCAGCCGCAGCGACGCTCCTCCACGGCCTGCCAGGGCGTCCCCGTGGTACAGATGACCGGAGTCGCGTAGGCAAGCGCCTCCAGGACCACCGCCGAGAAGTTCTCCATCGGGCTCGGCAGCACAAAAAGGTCAGCCTCGCGGTAGAGGCGGTCCTTCTCCTCCGGTCCCGCCTCGCCGACGAACTCCACCGAATCGGAGAACGCCGCCGCGCGGCGCCTGAGCTTCGCCGCGAAGCCGTCCCAGTCCGGTCCCGCCAGCTTGAGCCGCCAGCCCGCCGGACGCACCCGCTCCCACGCATCCATCAGCGTGAAGAGCCCCTTCTCCTCGCCGAGCCGCCCGAGGAAGAGCGCCACTCGGGACTTCCCCTCCGCCTCCGGAGGATCGATCCGCTCCGGCAGCCGCACCCCGAGCGGCGCCACCACGAACGGGCCTTCGATTCCGAGCGCGCGGCAGGCGTCGGCCTCGGCCTCGCTCGTGCAGTGGACAAGCGCGGCGCGGCGGACGAGCGGACGCAGCAGGAGCCGCCAGACGAGCGCCTTCTTGATCCGTCCGCGCGAAAACACCCTCGGCATCAGCGATCCGTGCGGCGAGACGACGTACCGGACGCCGCGTAGCCTGCAGAAAAGAAGCGCGCGGAGGCAGAAGAGCGACCAGAGCGCGTGGACGTGCACCCAGTCGCCGCGCCCCGCGTCGGCGGACGAAAGCGGACGCCCAACGGCAAGCCGCACCGGCGGCGGCGGCGCGAGCTCGGGACGGTAGTCGCACAGAACTGTGACATCCGTCCCCGCCGCCGCCTGCTCGCGGGCGAGCTCCGAGACGAACACCGCCACCCCGGAGTTCGCCTCCAGCCCCTTCACCACGTGGACTACTCTCGACAGCTCCGCCATCACCATGCCCTTGGAGGAGGAGGCGCCGCCGCCTGCATCATCCGCTCGATCCGGCGGCGGTGCAGCAGCAGGGTGTCGATGAGGAACCCGCCGCCGACGCAGATCACCCACAGCATGCCCCCCGGTCCACCGGGAGAAAAGAAATTGGCCTCGCCGAAGTTGCACGCCACCATCACCGTGAAGAGCGCCATCGTCACGTATAGTCGCTTTTGCATACAGCCGCCGTAGAACGCGACGAGGAAGAAAACGAAAGCGACCATGCCCACGACGCCGGTCTCGCCGAGGATCATGATCGGCAGCACCCCCTTCTCGATCGCCGCCGTCAGGCGGAAGCCGCTCATGCCCTGCATGTACTCCATCACCTGGAAGCCCTTGCCGAAGAGCGGGTTCCGGTGGAAGTCGCGCATGCTCTGGTCGACCAGGGAAAGACGGCTGCTGGTCATAGCCTCGACAAGCGACCGCTGGTCGCCGGAGACGTCCTCGGTCTTGCGCAGCCACCTGGAGATGGTGTCGTGCCGCACCTCGGAATACGCGCCGTACGCCGCGCCCACGAGCAGCGCCACCGCCATGCCGGTCCTGAAGGCGGCCTTGAGCCGCGCGCGGATGCGCACCATCTGGATACACCAGAAGTAGATGATGACCGCCGACGACGCAGTGGCGAGGAACGAGATCCTCGAGCGGGTCATGTAGATGAGCGGCAGCGAACACAGGATCAGCGACAAATGGAGCACGGAGACGCGGCGCTCGATGAAGAGCATGTCGCAGGTGATCCACGCAAGCGCACACGGCAGCAGGACGGCCAGGCACTGGCTCTGGTTGGTCACCCCGGCGAAGAGCTTCACGCCCTGCATGTTGGCGACGATGAAGTTGATCTCCTCCATGCTCATGTCGGGGTTGTCGCGGGCCAGCATATTGGTCATGTTGAGGTAGCCGACCGACGGCACGAGCAGCGTAAGCGCGCTGCCGAAGACGAGCACAATCGCGATGCCGAGCATGAAGCAGCGCATGTCCATCACGTCGTCGGGGTGCCGGTCCAGGTTCTTGAGTCCGATCCACAGCCCCATCAGGAGAATCACGAAGTTGACGATCTTGAGGTAGCTGATCACCGGCGCGTATCCGTTCGCCGAAGACACGACCGCCACCACCATGTAGAGCGACATCGCCCCCAGCGGCAGCACATGCCTCCCCGGCCGCCGGCTCGCGGAGAGGAACAGCCCCGCCGTCATCAGCGCCGGACCCAGCCTCAGCGCCAGCGCGCAGAGGGTGTTCTTCGGCAGGATCATCGGGTTCATGATGACGAAGAACGGGAAAAGCATATAGCAGCTCACCGCCTTGCCGAGCTGGTTGTTCATCGCCCAGTTAAGCCCCAGCAGGGCGAGGAACCAGGCGAACGCCCCCTTGGTGAGACGGCAGGCGATGATGGCGAGGAAGATCATCGCCGCCGACCGCATCGCGTTGAGCAGCAGCTCGCGGTCGATCGGCTTCATCGCACCTCCCTCCGCATGCGCCCGACCGCCGCCAACAGACGCGCAGCCGCGCCGGCGACGGTGAAGTCCGGCGGCATCGGCGACGGCGCCATCCCCCTCGCGCCGGCGATGAGCCGCGCCAGCGCCGCAACATCGCCGCTGCGGAACCGCCGCGGCTCCGGCAACAGCGCGGCGGATGCCCCCGCCTCTTCGGTGCCGAACGCGACCATTCCCTCCTCCATCGCCTCCGAAAGCGCCGCCCCCCATCCCTCCACTGCATTTGACGCAAGCACGTATACGTCGTGTTCGCGCATCAGTTCGCGCACCCTGCTGATATCCACCCCCGAAGTAAACTTCACCGCCGCGCCGCAACGCCGCGCCGCGCGGCGGACGAGCGCCGCCTTCTCCGGCCCGTCGCCAACGATAGTTAGCGAAACGGGGCCGTCGCCGCCGGCGCGCAGCATGGCGACTGCGTCAATCACCGTATCGACACGCTTCCAGTCCAGCAGCCGTCCGACCCACAACACCTTCAGCTCACCGTCCGACGGCACCCGCCGCGCGGCGGCCGCTCCCGGGGCGACAAAATACCCCCAGGGGACGAGCGCGCGCGCAAACTCGGCTCCGGCGTGAAACCGGCGGAACACCTCCTTCATGTCGCGCTCCGCCCAGGGACCGATCGGCAGCACCTGGAAAGACGGACTTTCCATCAGCCGCGCAAAGCGCCGCGCCATCCGCCGGTAGCCGGGATGGAGCAGCCGGAGGCTCCCCGGCACCGGGGAAGAGCCGAGATATCCCAGCGGCTTGAACCAGCGCTCGGTCTGGTAGAGCGTCTTAAGCCCGCGCGCGACGCGGCGCTCGAAGAGCCCGGTCGGCCTGAGGCCGCCGGCGAGCAGGACCTCGCAGCTTTCGAGCAGCTCCGCCGCGCCGGACTCGTCCGCGCGCATCGTCCACGGCTCGCGCTCGCGCGTCTCCTGGTTGCCGCCGGCCGGCTCCGTCTCGTAGACGTAGCGGAAGTTCTCCGCGCCAAGACGCACCGCGAGCTCCCGCGCGAGCGGCAGCTGGTGGGCTGAGACGGTATTGGTGTAGAGCGCAAACATCGCTGTTGCCGTATTATACCAAAAAGCGCAGCACTACGGACACGAACGCAGCCAGGCGAGCTCGCGGCGGCGCATGGCGGCGTAGCCGCGCGGGGTTAGGTCGTCCGCGCCGGAGAGGTGGTCCATCCCGTGGGCGACGTAGAGGAGCAGCTCCTTCGCCGCGCTCCAGCCGCGGCGGCGCGGCGCGGCGGCGAGCGCGCGCTCGGCGTTGACGTAGAGCTCGCCGTAGACGCCGTCCGCCTCGCCCGGCATCGCGTCGTAGCGCTGGGTGGTGACGTCGGTCGGACCCTCGGCGCCGTTGATCGCCGCGTGGGTCACGGCGGAGAAGGCGTCGTCCTGCAGCACCACCGCCACCTCGCGGAACGGGACGCGACCGCGCGCCGCGGCCTTCGCCGCGAAATGCGCCGCCGCGCGGCGGAGCGCGGCGCGGTCCACGCCGATGCCGCGCGGCAGCCGCCCTTCGATCACGATTCGGCAGGACACGGCGCGGAATCCCTCGCTTCGCGGTAGAAGACGGTGCGGGCGACGATGCACCAGACCCCCAGGTACACCATGGCCGCCACCAGCAGCGCGATGCACAGCGACGTCGCCATCGCCGCGACTGCGCCGCCGAGCAGACCCGCGAGCGACGTCGGGACGAGCGCCGCGAAGAGCGCCAGCATCGCCATGACGACGAACCACACGTCTTGCAGGAACGCCTGGAACTTCCGCCCGCGCATGATCCGCTTCGACTCGCCGAGGCACTTGAGCGCGCCCCAGTCAGGATGCTCGCTCTTCAGGTACCACGCCGCACGGTAGCGGTAGATGGCGACGATGCCGGGAACAATCAGGAGCAGCATCCAGAGCCCGACGAAGAAGTTCATCACCATCAAAAGCCAGGTGACCCCGAGCGGACGGCCAAAGCCGCCGAACGCCGCGCCGAGGACGTCCTTCCGGTCGTCGGCGACCGCCTTCAGCAGCACCGCGGTGATGCCGAAGAGCGCCACCGCGCCGAGGACGTAGGCGACCAGCATCTCCAGGGTGCCGGCATACGCCATCTGCCGGTATGCCTCGGCCGTCGGCAGCGTGTAGTCCAGCCCCTGCCGCAGCATGGAGAGCTTCTTGGAAAAGAAGTCCGCCGGCGAGACGATGCCCATCGAGGCGTGGAGCGACCCGAGCAGCCACCCCGCGCCCTGGCAGATCCCCTGCAGCAGCAGGGTCACCCCGAAGATGATCCAGAACCACCGGCTGCGCACGACTGCGTGCGACTCCTTCCGCATCTCGGCATTGGACTTCATTTCAGCACCTCCGTAAGGTCGACCGCCTTCACCCCGAGCGCGGACGCCATCGCCTTGGCGACCGCGCGCACGCCCCAGACCTCGGTCTCGTAGTGGCCGAGGCAGACCATCCGCATGCCGCAGTTCGCGGCGGCGACGACCTCGCCCCAGTTCGCCTCGCCGGTCACGTAGACGCGGCAGCCGAGCCGCTGCGCCTCCTCGGCGAACTCGCCGGCGCCGCCGCTGCAGACGCCCACCAGGTCGCCGGACGCGACCTCGGCAAGCGCCGCGGCGGTGGCGCGGGTGGCGCGGCCGACGAGCCCGATGGTCTCGCCGTGGTAGACGAACGCCGGCTTCGCCGCGGAGAGCTTCAGCCGCTTCGCGAGCTGCGCGTTGTTGCCGAGCTTCGGATGCGCGTCGAGCGGCAGGTGGCAGGCATAGACGGCGAGGTCGGCGTCCATCGCCGCCTTGACGACGCGGTAGACGCCGCCTTCGATGCGGCGGATGCCGCCGCCCCAGGAGATGCCGTGGTGGACTACGAGCAGGCGCGCGCCGGCGGCGGCGGCCTCCTCCACCGCGCGCACGCTCGCGTCGACCGCGAAGGCGACCGTCCGCGCCTCGCCGCCGGAGCTGGCGACCTGCACGCCGTTGTTGGAGACGTCGTCGAACCGCTTCGTCTCCAGCGTGCGGTCGAGCCACTCCACGATCCTGCCGATGTCAGCGACGATGCGCTTCATCTTTCCCTCCCTTCGTTTTCCGGTGTCTGCTTCTCTCCGAAAATCGCCTTCAGCACCTCCGCCGCCTTCGGCGCGGCGGTGACGCCGCCGCCCTCGCCGTTCTCGACGACGATCGCCAGCGCGGCGGTCGGGTTCTCCGACGGCGCGTAGGCGATGAACCACGCGTTCTTGCGGCGGCGCTCGCCGACGCCGATCTCCGCGGTGCCGGTCTTGCCCGAGACGGCGACCGCGACGCCCTCGCCGGCGCGGCGGCCGGTGCCGGACGACGTGCCGTCGCCCTCGACCACCATGCGCATCCCCTCGCGGACGACGTCGAGGTGCTCCTTCGCGAAGGCGAGGGGACGGCTCTCCACCGGCGAGTCGAGCTTGAGGCGCGGCGTCACCAGCCTGCCGGTCGCGATTGCGCCGGCGACGCGCGCCATCTGGAGCGGGGTGGCGAGCAGCATGCCCTGGCCTATCGACATCTGCGCGAGGTCGCCGGGATACCAGCGCTCGCCGCTCGAGCGCAGCTTCCGCTCCGCGTCCGGCACCACGCCGGCGTCGTCTACGCCGAAGTCGATGCCGGTCTTCGCGCCGAGGCCGAACTCGCGCGCGGCGGCGATGACCGCGTTGGTGCCGGCCTCCATGCCGAGGTTGCAGAAATACGGGTTGCAGCTCTTCATCATGGCGTGGCGCATGTCGAGGGCGCCGTGTCCCCAGCGGCTCGCGCACCTGAGGCGCATGTCGCCGAGGGTGAAGGCCCCTGTGCATTCGTAGATGGCGTCCGGCGGCACGCCGAGCGAAAGCGCCGCGAGCGCGACGACCGGCTTGAAGGTGGAGCCGGGCGCGTAGGAGCCGCCGGCGGCGCGGTTGAGGAGCGGCTTCGCGGGGTCGTCGCGGAGGGCGGCGTAGCGCTCCTCGCCGAGGCGCGGCACGAAGTCGTTGGGGTCGAAGCCGGGCGCGCTCGCCATCGCGAGCACGTCGCCGCCGCGCGGGTCGATCACCACGCAGGCTCCGCGGCAGCCCTCGAGGACGCGCTCGGCGGCGCACTGGACGCGCATGTCGAGGGTGAGCGCGAGGTCCGGCCCCGGAGTCGCCTCCACCGCCGTCTGCTCGTCGATCGCGTAGCCGAGCGCGTCGACCCTGACCTTCACCTCGCCGGGCACGCCGCGCAGGAAGCCGTTGTAGTAGCGCTCCACGCCGGCGCGGCCGACGAGCTCGGGCTCGAAGTAGTTGAACTTCTCGTCGCCGGCCACCGCGTCGCCGCGGTCGCGCCCGACGTAGCCGACGAGGTGCGCGGCCGCCCGTCCCTGCGGATAGACGCGCTCGGCCGACTCGCGGCAGGAGAAGCCCGGGAACTGGCGCGAGCGCTCGAGGAAGCGGGCGAGCGAGGCGTGGTCCACGTCGCGCCAGCAGACGAGCGGGCGCGCGAGCTCCGCGCGCAGGTGGCGGCGGATGCGCTCCTCGGTCGCGCGCGGCGGCGACCCGACCGCCTTCTCGACCTCGGCGATCGCGCGCATGACCTCCTCCACCGTCCGCGCGAGGCTGCCGCGGCGGAAGCGCGCGACGTCGCAGACGATGTCGCAGGAGACGCGGTTGCCGGCGAGGACGACGCCGCGGCGGTCGAGGATGCGCCCGCGGAGTCCGTCGGTCTGCACCCGGCGGATCGACTGCCGCGCCTCGGCGTAGCCGTAGTCGGCGGCGGAGTCGACCTGCAGCGCCTTCAGGCGCACGGCGATGAACACGAGCCCGAGCAGGATCGCCGCGGCGACCGCCGCGCAGGCGAAGTCGCTCACCACCGAAGAGCGCTCATCCCCGCTCATTGACGCCCGCCTTTCCGTCGACCCAGAAGAGCAGCGCGGCGACGGCGACAAGCGCCGCCGCGCCGACCGGCAGCGCGGCCAGCGTGCGCCAGAAGACGCCGCCGCCGGACTCCGCGATCCACACCGTGAGCCAGAGCTGGTAGAGCGGGTACGCCGCGAACAGCGCCGGCGCGGGCGTGAGGCTGCTCCGCGCCGCGATCGCGGCGAAGAGGAAGAAGCCCACGCTCGTGAGCGGCGGTAGGGACGACAGGGCGTCCTCGAACGCGCCGGCGGCGACGGCGAAGAACACCGCGGTCACGGCGGGACGCCGCCGCGCCATCGCCACTGCGGCGGCGAGCAGCAGCGGGAACCCCACCCCGAGGCACGGCGGCAGCAGCTCCTCGCCCGCCGCGGCGAAGACGAGCGCGAGGACGGCGATCGCCAGCTGGATGCGCTTATTGAGCACGGCGGATGAACACGTCCTCTACCGAAGAAAGCGGGACGGACGGCTGGACCAGTCCGCCGCCGAGCCACACCCCGACCTCGACGCCGCGCGGGAACACCCCGCCCGCGCCCGAGGCGACGACGCGGGAGCGCGGCGGCGCGCCCGCCGCGCCGGTCAGGTGCCGGAGCACGATCGCCCCGTCGTCGCCGCCGTAGGAAATCCCCCTGAGGACTTCGCGCCCGCCGCCCTCCACCTCGCAGTCGACGTGCACCGAGCGGTCGGCGACGGTGACAATCTCCGCCGTGTGCGGGGTGACCGAGGCGACCACGCCAACCAGTCCCTCGGCCGCAAGCACCACCGCACCCTCCTCGACGCCGGCGAGCGAGCCCTTGTCGACGCGCAGGACCGGCCGCCAGGCCGCGGCGGCCCCGCCGGACGAGGTGACCGCGGCGGCGATCCAGCGCACGGGATCGCGCTCGACGTATCCGAGCGCGCGACGGAGACGCGCGTTCTCCGCTTCGAGGCGGGCAAGCTCCTCGCGCTCCACCGCCAGCGCCGCGAGCTCGCGGCGGAGCCGCACGTTCTCGGCGCGTGCCTCGGCGCCGCGCACCGCGCCGGCGACGCGGACGGAGACGGCGCGCGAGACCGTGCGCCAGGCGCGCTCGACCGGATACACCGCCTCGACCGCGACCGAAGGGAAAAACACCGGAACCGCCGCCAGAACCGCAGCGGAGGCGATCACGGCGACGGTGACGGTCCTGCCCTTGTTCACTGTGCGCGCTTGTTCCGCGCGAGGATGTCGATGTGGTTGAGGACGGCGCCGGTGCCTTCCGCGACGGCGGAAAGCGGATCGTCCGCCAACACCACCGGGAGGCCGGTCTGCTGGGAAAGCAGCTTGTCGAGGCCGCGGAGCTGGGCGCTGCCGCCGGAAAGGACGATGCCGCGGTCCATCAGGTCGGACGCAAGCTCGGGCTCGCAGCGCTCAAGCGTCGTCCTCACCGCGAGGACGATGAGCTCCACCGTGTCCTTCAGCGCCTCGCGGATCTCCGCGGAGGTAATCGTGAGCGTCTTCGGCAGCCCCGCCACGATGTCGCGGCCGCGGATGTCCATCGAGGACTCCTCGCCGACTGGCGCGGCGCTGCCGATCTCAATCTTCACCCTCTCGGCCGTGCGCTCGCCGATCAGCAGGTTGTAGACGCGCTTGACGTAGGACATGATCGCCTCGTCC
>CACXRO010000024.1 GCA_902770045.1 uncultured bacterium | reverse complement strand
CGCCCCCCTAGGGGGGCGTATTGACATGCCTTATTTCACCAAAGCACGCCGTTTGCCGACACAATCCCTCGCTGAAGCCCGCTTAACAAGCCCAAACACTGCAGTTCACTTTTGCTAACTACAACAGTTCACTTTTGCTTTCACCTCGACAGTGGGGCGGTTGTTGGCTGCTGGTTGCTGGTTGCTGGCTGCTGGTTATAGCCCGATGTCGCCGAAGCCCTGCCAGACGTCTCGGCCGGAGTAGACGTGCGGCTTCAGCTCCCCGCGCAGCGCGCGGAGCGCCGGGAGCGCCATCGCCTCCTGCTCCATCTCGCCCGGGTAGACCTCGACCGGCGCGATGAAGCCGCAGCGCGTCCTGACGCCGTCGACGATGTCCTGGAAGCGCACCAGCCCGCCGGTGAGCAGGATCGCGTCCACCTTGCCGCAGAGGACCGCCGACATCTCGCCGATCATCTTGCAGACCTGGTAGATCATCGTGTTCCAGACGAGCGTCGCCTTGCGGTCGCCCTGCTCGACCAGCGCGTGGATGGTGTCGGAGTTGGAGGTGCCGAAGAGGTCCACAAAGCCTCCGGCGCGCGAGCAGCGCAGCCGCACGTCGGCGACGGAGTGCGCCTCGATGTAGTCCAGGAGTTGCAGCACCGGCACCGAGCCGATTCGCGTCGGCGTGAACGCGCCCTCGCCGTCCGCGCCCATGTTGCCGTCCACCATCCTGCCGCGCTCGTGCGCGGAGACGGTGATGCCGCCGTCGATGTGCGCGACGACGAAGTTGCAGTCCTCGTACCTGCGCCCCAGCTTCGCCGCGTGGAACTCGGCGACGGCCTTCTGGTTGAGGACGTGCGAGTGCGAGACGCGGTAGACGCCGCGGATGCCGGTGAGGCGGGCGTAGTCGCAGTACTCGTCCACGTTCGTCGGGTTGATGGTGAATGCCGGCTTCGCGAAATCCTCGGCGAACTTCCACGCCAGCATCACCCCGAGCTTGGCCGGGTGCTCCGAGCCGCCGACGCCGGCGACGGTGTCGTCGAAGAGCCGCCGGTCGACTGCGGTGAGCCCGCCGGGCTGGGTGTGGGCGCTGCCGCCGCGGCCGACGAAGGCGTCGATCGAGGCGGGGTCGACCCCCTCGTCGCGGAGCATGTCGAGGATGACGCCGCGGCGGAAGTCGAGCTGGTCGTTGACGTGCGGAAACTTGAGGAGCTCCGGCGCGTCGTGGAAGAGGCTGTGCTCGAAGCGCGAGGTCTCGTCCTCGAAGAGGCTGACCTTGGTCGAGGTGGACCCGGGGTTGATGACGAGGATGCGGTGCATTTCGTGGTTCGTGATTCGTGGTTGGTGGTTCGTGGCTCGTGTTACCAGCCCATGCGGGTTGGGACGCCGGCGGCGGACATCTCCGCCTTGATCTGGGCGATGGTGTAGTCGCCGAAGTGGATCATGCCGGCGACGATCGCGGCGTCGGCCTTCGCCTCGCGGAACACCTCGACGAGATGCTCCGGCTTCCCGGCGCCGCCGGAGGCGACCACCGGCACGTCGACCGCCTCGGCGATGAGCCGCGTCAGGGTGAGCTCGAAGCCCTCGCGGGTGCCGTCGGCGTTGACCGAGTTGACCACGATCTCGCCCGCGCCGAGCCCGGCCGCGCGCTTCGCCCACTCCACAGCGTCCATGCCGGTGAACTCGCGGAAGCCGCGGGTGGTGATCTCGTAGCCGGAGGGGAGGCGGTCGCTCTTCACCGGGTCCATGCCGAGCACGATGCACTGCGCGCCGAACGCGCGCGCCCCGTCCGCGATGATCTGCGGGTTGGCGACGGCGAGCGAGTTGACCGACACCTTCTCGGCGCCGGCGAGGATCACGCGCTCCATGTCCGCGAGCGAGGCGATGCCGCCGCCGACCGCGAACGGGATCCGCACCGACTTGGCGACGGCCTCGACCATGCCGATGTCGATCGGACGGTGCTCCGCCGACGCGGTGATGTCGTAGAAGACCAGCTCGTCCGCGCCGCCGTCGGAATAGGCGACGGCCATCTCCACCGGGTCGCCGAGGTCGACGTTGTTCTTGAACTTGACGCCCTTGGTGACGCGGCCGGCGCGCACGTCAAGGCAGGGAATTACTCGTTTGGTCAGCATGGCTCGGGGTTCGTGATTAGATTGACAGCCAGTCGGAAAGGAGCTTCAAGCCGACGCGACCGGACTTCTCGGGGTGGAACTGGCAGGCCCAGAGTTTGCCGCGGCGGACCATCGCGGAGAACTCGACGCCGGCGTATTCGGCGACGAGCGCAGTGTCGGCGGTCTTCTCGGCGTAGTAGCTGTGGACGAAGTAGTAGAAATCGTGATTCGTGGTTCGTGGTTCGTGGTTCGGGGCGACGCTGTTCCAGCCGATCTGCGGAACCTTGACGCCCGGGACCTTGGGGAAACGGCGCACGCGCCCAGGAAGGATGCCGAGGGTGTCGACGCCACCGTCCTCCTCGGAGTGCTCGAAGAGGATCTGCATGCCGAGGCAGATGCCGAGGAAGGGACGGCCCGAGGCGGCGGCGTCCTTCACCGCGGATTCAAGCCCCAGCGAACGCAGGCTCTCCATGGCGCTCAAGGCGGCGCCGACGCCGGGGAAGACGACGCGCGCGGCGGCCGCGACCACGGCAGGGTCACGCGTTACCACGGTCTCGACGCCAAGCGCGGCAAACGCGTTCTTCACGCTCGTCAGGTTGCCGGCGCCGTAGTCGACTATGGCGATTGATGCTTCTTGTGATTCCATGGGTGCGTATTATACCAAAAAGCCGGACACGCCCCGTAACCGAATGATTCGCCACGCAACTGCCGCGGAAAGCGGACCGCTACTGCCGACACTCCGCCGTGACGTCCTTGCCGTTGAGCCGGATGCGCTCGAAACTGACGCGCTCGACGCGGTGGTTCTCGTCGAAGTCCTTGATGCGGGTGGGCGGCATGGTCGGCGCGAAGATATCGATGTCGCGGAAGACGATGTCGCTCACCTGCCCGCGATTCTCGGCACCGGGCTTGGAGTACTCCGCGATGAACCAGATGACGACCGCGGCGAAGGCCTGCGGAGTGCGGCGGTTCTTGGGATTGAAGTCATTAGCCGAGGCGGAAAAGACGGTCCAGGTCGCATCGGGGTCGTATTCAATGCGGATGTTCTCGTAGACGATGTCGTGGACATAGGCCTGATCGCAGTTCTGCACGTCCAAGGGTGCCTCGTGCAGCGCAATCACGTCGCAGTCGCGGAAGACCACGTTCCGGATCTCCCGCGCCCGCGTCTCTGCGCCGATCTCGAGGGCGCGGCCCCAGTCGTCCCAGATTGTGCAGCGCTCGACGACGACGTCCTCGAACACGTCGTGCAGGACGCCGTTGTGCAGCATTTCCGACTCGGGCAGGACGTAGTCGAACCCCTTCACGCAGATCGAGTCGTCGAAGGTGCGGAGGAAGCAGTCGCGGATGCGCACCTTGCGGCAGTTGTGCATGTCGATGCCGTCAGAGTTGTAACGCCAGTTGCCGACGATCTTGACGTTGTCCACGAGCAGGTTGTCGCAGCAGATCGGGCGGACGGTGTAGAGCGGGGAATCGCGAATCGTAATGCCCTCGATACGCACGTCGTCGCAGAACTCAAGGCGAACCGCGTCAAAGCGCTTCACGTTGGTAATCGCCCAGCCCTTCCTGCGCTGCTCCTCAGCGAGCGCGGGATCGATGGCGCGCGGCACGGCGCGGACGCGGCTCGAATCGAGGATGCCCTTTCCGCAGATGCGTATCCCCGGCGCGTCCTTCGCGAACACTCGCCCGTAGACGACCGCGCCCTCGTCGATGAAAAGCGTCTCGCCCGCCTTGAGCGTGATGAGCCCCGCATCGTGCTCACCGGGTCCGAAATAGCGCACATTCGCCGCGGAGCGGTCTACATCCGACCAGTCATGTGGCGGATCGGCGAAGAGCATAAGGTTCCGGTGGCGACCGTCGAACTCGACCGAATACGCGCCCGCCTTCGTGATGGTGAAGCGCACCGAGTCGCCTTCGCGCCGCACGGCAACCTTCGCGGAGGCCGGTCGCACCACGACGTTCGTGAAAGCGCGGCGCGGAGTCACGCAGACTTCAGCCGAACCGTTGAAGTCGAACCGCGCGAAAGAGCAGATTTCCGTCTGGTCCAACTCGCGCTGGTGGCCTGGCCAGCGGATGTTGACCGGCATCGCCGAACAGCGCGCGGCCTCGACGCGCAGCGGCGCGTCGCCGACCCAGACCTCCGGCTGTATAAAAGGGTCAGACCCTTCTGTATATGCTTTTACTGTATATG
This sequence comes from uncultured bacterium, assembly GCA_902770045.1. GTDB lineage: Bacteria > Verrucomicrobiota > Kiritimatiellia > RFP12 > UBA1067 > UBA1067. The sequence continues at coordinate 20,933 of CACXRO010000024.1, read as the reverse complement.
CTGCGACACGCGGGTTGATCTGCGACGAATTCTCTACCCATTCCGACGCGTCACAGCGCAAGCCAGCCGCAATTCCGCCCACGATGGCGAGGGCGAGCGCAAGCGCGGACTTGGCACGGGGTTTCATCGCGTGAATTATACCATTTTTGCCGCGCTCCGTGCTGGCTTTCGCGGCAGATTTCCGTGGCCGCGAAAAGTGAGCGTCGTTAGACGCGAACAAATCCGTGTGTTAATCAAAACTGCACCCCTGCCAGTGCATCCGCGTTGCGGACGACCTTTGGTCGGGGGATATGCGCAAACTGCCGCGGGAACTGCCGCGTAGCGGCGTCTCCCCGCACGGGGGGGTTGACTTCCCCGCACGGAGGAAATGGGGCGCGGCGGCGCGGGGGCCGCTCGCCTGCGCTCACGTCTGGTACGGGCCGAGAAAGGCCTCCTTGAAATCGTAGCCGCCGACGAACGCCTCGGGCGTGTCGCCGTCCTCGCGCGAGATCCGGCGGCCGTCCGCCAGGTTGAACATCATCTCGCCGATGTCCTCGGTGCAGTTCACCCCCCACTCCGTCAGCACCGTGTAGGCGAGCGGCCCGTACTGGTCGAGCGCGGTCTCGCGGAACTCGTCGAGGACGTCCTCTCCGGTCGTGTGGGCGCCGTCCTTGGTGAGCGCGTGCACCACGTCCATCAAGAGCGCATACGCCCGCGCGTTGAACCGCGGGTCCTTGGCGACGATGTCGTCGAACGTGTCGGACGTGAAATCTATCTCCTCCATGTCTTGCTCCTCCGCTTGCCTAAAACCAGATCGAGAACGCCGCCTCCGGGTCGTTCGCGTCGTGCGACTGCAGGTCGACCACCCAGACCGAGAACGCGTCCTCTCCCTCGCCGAACCTCGCACGCCAGAAGCGGCTGCGCGACTTGGCGCCGCGAGCCTGCGTCAGCGACACCTTCTCGCCGACGGACACCCGCCGCGGCGGATTCAGGCACTCCTCGCGGCTCGCGCAAAAAAGCGTGGACTTCGCAAGCAGGAACGGACCGTAAGTCAAGTACACCCCGCCTTCGCGCCGCGCAAGGCCGGCCATCTCCGGCGTCTCCTTCACCTGCTCGAAAAGCTCCGCGCGCGGATCCGCGCCCTCGCGCGTCTTCCACTCGTGCAGCGCGACGCGCGGACGATAGGTGAGCGTAAACTCGGTCTCGCCCGCGCCAGCCTCCGCCCGCGCCCAGCCGTCCGCATCCGCCGGCCGGCCGTCCACCCGGAAGTCCTCCGCCCACGGCGGCACGCGGAACCTGACGCTGCGCCTGCCCGGGGCCACGACCGCAACGCGCAGCCAGCCGGCGAGCAGGTTGTAGTCAAGCACCCGATAGCGCACGCCGCCGCCGAGCGCGTAGTCGCCGCGGAAGTAGAGGAGCGCGAGGACGGTTCCGTCCGGCTCCAGCGCCGCGGCGCTTTCGTAGAGGTCGAGCGGGACGCGCGGCGCGTTGTCCACGCAGCACTGGTGGAACTTCATCCCCACCTGGTGCGGCGCGGCAAACTGCCGCGTGCCGTGCGAGCGCGTCGCGTGGCAGGCCCAGGTGCCATCGTGGAAGATCGCCGGCAGGAAGCCGTTGAGGTACGCGTTCTCGATCCGGTCGATGCACCGCCTGTCGCCGGTCGCGGCGAAGAGCGCGTGGTTGAGCCGCATCCAGTGGATGACGTCGCAGACCTCTGTGGTGGCGTTGGGACACTCCCGCGCCGCCGAGAAGTGGTCGAAGTAGCCGACCGAGCCGAACGGGTTCGACTCGTAGCGGTCGAGGAGGTCGGCGACGTTACGCACCGCGTCGACGAGCCGCTTATCGCCGGTCGCGTCCGCAAAGTCGAGCACTCCCTCATAGCAGCTCATCATCTCGTATGCCTTCGCCCACCAGCCCGGGTTGGGATGCCACTCGCTCACCGGCTTGCCCGAGAACGCGTTGGCTATGAGACCCGGCATCGAGCCTTCGCGCTCCCATATCGCCACCAGCGAGCGCGCGTAGTCGAGGTACTTCTTTTCGCCGGTGCGGCGGTAGAGCAGCATCAGCGGCTTGAGGACGCTCATCGAGGGGATGCCGGCGAAGTAGCCGGTCTTGTCGATCTTCACCTTCCCCTTCTCCATCTGGCCGATCCAGTGGTCCATCAGCCGCTGCGCCGCGCCTAGCAGCTTCTCCGCGGCACCGGGGACACGCTTCGCTAGCTCGGGGTCGGACTCGGCGAGACGCGAGGCCTCGAGGAGCGCCCAGAGCGTGTACTTGCGGCTCCAGAGGTTCCAGCAGAACCTCTCCGAGCCGTCGGGGTTGGGGCCGATCGCGTTCTCGTCCGAGTAGGTGCAGATGTAGCCGTCGGGGCGCTGGAACTCGTCGACGAACGCGACGGCCTTCCGGACGATCCACTCGCCGAGGTCGCGGTCGCGGCGGAGCGCCGCGGTCGCGGCAGCCCCCAGCATCGTCTTGCCCCAGTACTCGCCCTGCCAGGAGCCGTTGTCGTCGTAGTGGGTGCGGAAGGCGTTGACCGCCTCGTCGTAGTACTCGCCCTTCGCGCGCTCGGAGAGGACGCGCTCCTCGACGAAGCACTCGAGCTTGTACTGGCCGTACGGCGCGAAGGACGAGCCCGGGTCGACGACCGGGCCGACGAGCGCGAGGAACGCGAGGCCGCGCAGGGTCAAGCCTTGAGCTCCCCGGCGAGCCGCTCGACGAACGCGGCGAGCGCCATCGCGCCGAGGTCGCCGTCCGCGCGGCTGCGCGCCGAGACCTGGCCCGCCGCCTCGTCGCGCGGACCGACCACGAGCTGGTACGGCACCTTCTCGACCGTCGCCAGGCGGATCTTCGCGCCGAGCTTCTCGGCCGAGGAGTCCACCTCCACGCGGAAGCCGGCGTCGGCGAGCGCGGCGGCCACCTTGTTCGCGTAGCCGAGCGCCTTGTCGCTCACAGGCAGCACCCTCACCTGTTCAGGCGCGAGCCAGAGCGGGAATGCGCCGGCGTAGTGCTCGATGAGGATGCCGATGAAGCGCTCGAGCGAGCCGAGCACGGCGCGGTGGAGCATCACCGGATGGTGCTTCTTGCCGTCGGGGCCGATGTACTCGGCGTTCAGGCGCTCGGCGCTCGGCAGCTGGTAGTCGAGCTGGATGGTGCCGCACTGCCACTGGCGCGCGAGCGCGTCGACGAGGGTGAACTCGAGCTTGGGGCCGTAGAACGCGCCTTCGCCCGGCTGGATCTCGTAGTCCATGCCGGCCGCGTTGCAGGCCGACGCGAGCGCGGCCTCGGCGTGCTGCCAGGTGGCCACGTCGCCGACGTGGTCCTCGGGCATGGTGGAGAGCTTGACGAGCAGGTTCCTGTCGAAGCCGAAGTCGGAGTAGACGTCCTTCAGGAGGCGGCAGAACTTCGCCACCTCCGCCTCGATCTGATCCTCGGTGCAGAGGATGTGCGCGTCGTCCTGCACGAAGCCGCGGACGCGCATGATGCCGTGCAGGGTGCCGCTCGGCTCGTTGCGCGCGCAGTGGCCGAACTCGGCAAGGCGGAGCGGCAGGTCCTTGTAGCTCCGCGTGCGGCTCTTGAAGATCTCGATCGCGCCCGGGCAGTTCATCGGCTTCACCGCGAAGAGGCGCTTCTCGCTCTCGGTGATGAACATGTTCTGCTGGTAGTGCGCCCAGTGGCCGCTGCGCTCCCAGAGGCTGCGCGGCATGATCGCCGGGGTGTTGACCTCCTGGTAGCCGTCCTTGACCAGCTTGCGGCGCATGTAGTCCTGGAGCGTGATGTAGATGGACCACCCGCGCGGATGCCAGAAGATCTGGCCGGGGTCCTCGGGGTCGAGGTGGAAGAGGTCCAGCTCCACGCCGAGGCGCCGGTGGTCGCGCTTCTTCGCCTCCTCGGCGCGCGCGACGATCTCGTCCAGCTCCGCCTGGTCCTTCGCGACGATGCCGTAGATGCGCTGGAGCATCTTGTTCTTCTCGTCGCCGCGGTAGTAGCTGCCGGCGACGCGGGTGAGCTTGACGACGCCGATCTCCTTCGAGTGCGAGACGTGCGGCCCGCGGCACATCTCCACGTAGTCGCCGACGGCGTAGGTCGAGATGTCCTCGCCCTCGGGGATGTCGCCGAGGCGCTCGAGCTTGTACTTCTGGCCCGCGAGCATCTTCGCGCACTCGTCGCGCGAGACGACCTTCCTGACGAACGGCTCGTCGAGCGCGATCAGGCGCGCGATCTCGGCCTCGATCTTCGGGAAGTCCTCCGGCGAAAGGCGGTGCGGCAGGTCGAAGTCGTAGTAGAACCCCTCGTCCGTAGCCGGGCCGATGTCGACCTGCACGTCCTCGAACACGTTCTGCACCGCGCGCGCCATCAGGTGCGCCGCGGAATGCCGCCTCATCTCAAGTGTAGCTTCTGCCATCTCTGCTCCTTGTTGCTTAAGTGTGTATTATACCAAAAATGGCGCGTCGCGCGGAGGCGCAATGCGCCTGCATCGTCTTTTCGTCGTGCTACCTCGCCCATCTTTCGAGGTGGCGGAGGATGAAGACGAAGGTCTTTTCGCGTTCCTTCTCCGCCTTGAGGGCGCACTCCCACACGACGATGAGGTTCCAGCCATCCGCAGCCCACGCCTTTTCGTGCTCCGCGTCGCGGCAGACGTTGCGGCGGAACTTGGCGTCCCAGAACTCGCAGTTGGACTTCGGACGCGTCGCCGTCGGACAGATCGAGGTCTGCACGAGCTTTCGCCCATTCCACTCCCAGCCGTGCTGGTGCCAGAAGCATCCGCGCACCTCGATAAGCGTGCGGCACTTGGGGACCACGATGTCCGGATGGCCAACGATTCGCCTGTCGCAGACGCGGAAGCGGTATCCGTTCGCCCAAAGCATCTTCCTCACGCGCATCTCCGGCAGCGTGTCGCGCGAGTGTATCGCCGACATCACCTTCGATCGCATCTCTGGCGTTATCGTGTCCATTTCAATTTCCAACCCCGCGCAACATTATGCCAACGTCGCGCTATCTGGCCGCCGGGGTCCAGATGTCGGAAGGACCAAGGTCGAGCCAGACGATGGCCTCGAGCCACTTCGAGAGATCCTTCGGCCCCGGGTCGAAGTTGTTGGTGCCGAACGAGAACTTCGCGCCCATCTCCTTCGCGAGCCGAAGGAACGCCGGACGCGGAAACGCCGACTCGGCCTGGATCTCGATCGCAACGCCCTTCTCTATGCACTTGGTGATCACCGCGCGCATGCGCTCCTCGGTCCAGAGGCGGTCGTACTCCGCGGCAATCGGCGTCGGCAGGTACGTCGGGTTCGCATAGATCGAGATCGGCTCGTCAAGAATATTCATCACATGGGCGAAGTACTCCTCCATCCATTTGTCCGCGTCGGGAATCTCCGTCACCATCCAGAGCCGGTTGTCGCGCCCCGAAGGGAGCTTCCCCATGATCATCGAATCCGCGAGGATGTAGTCGAACTGCGCGCGCGTCCCCGCGTCGATCTTCTCGAACCAGTCGCGGTCGTTCACCTGTATGCCGACGGGCATCTTCGGATTGGCCTTGCGCGCCCGCGCCGCGAAGTCCCTCAGGCGCGAATTGTCGTAGATCTCCCATTCCCGGCCGTGGTTCTCCATGGCGGACGAGCGGACGAACGAATTCGTCTCGCGGACATAGGCAAGCTCGGGCGTCATGCCGCCGCGGATGTGCAGATGCCAGTCGACGAGCGTGATGCCGCGCCGCGCGCATTCCTTCTCAAGGAGCAGATTGACGGGGGTCTTCTGATATCGCGGATCCTTCGCCTCGCCGACGGTGTAGACGATGAACCGCATGGCCTTCCAAGGGTCCGCGTCCTTCTCCCACGGACGGCGATAGCGGAACTCGACGCGCGCGGGGGTGTAGATTCGGCTCGTGACCGTGACGTCGAGTTTTCCAGGGGCGCCGCACGCCGTCTTTCCGCCGCGGCCGCGGCGCTCGAGCGCGATTTCGCACTCGTTCGTGTTGGATTCGACCTCCCACGTGAATCCAGTCGTCGGATTCTCCTCAAGCGAGAACCGGACCGGCTCCCCCGCGCGCCGCTCGACGACAAGCTCCTTCGGCACGTTGCCGAGCGCGAACGCCGTCCCGTTCTTGAACTCCGTCGCCGCGCCACACGCTCCAGACAGCATCAGGGCTGCAAGCGCCAACACTGCAAACCGGCATACTTTCATTTTCCGCCTCCTTGTTATGGGCGGTATTATACCAAAAAATCCGCGGCAGATGCGGCTATAGTAAATGCTACAGCAACCTTCGTTTACTACTGCAATCAGCGCTATTTTATCTTCACGAGCCAGATGGAGTTGTCCGACCCGTAGCGCTCGCAGCCGACAGGCTGCATCCATTCCGCGGTAACGAGCCACGACCCGGCTCCGTCCCCCGCGACACAGAAGTTCCCGAGCCTGGCCCCAAGCTCAGGGACAAGCGGGAATTCGGTGCCTTGGACAAGTCCGCCGCCTGCTGGGTCAAAGCGCGCCGCGTAGATCGGCGCCCGGTTGCGGAAGACATGCGCATTGTTCCGGTCTTCGCGCGTGTAGGCGAGAAAAAGCCCGCCTCCGCATTCCAGCCAGTGCTGCTGCGTGTTTCTGTTGCCGATGCGCCGGCCGTCAGTCCACGTCCACGCGCAAGGCTCCGAGAACGCAAGCCCGTCGTCGCTCTCGCACCACATGCCGGCCTCGTCGCTCCTGATCGTCATGTAGACCTTTCCGTTCAGGCGCACCAGCGACGGCTCTCCAACTCCCCTGGCAAGGCCGTCGCAGACGACCGGCGTGCCCGCCGCCACGATTTTCATCACCTCGCCGTCGAATGCATAGCGCACGGTCACGCATCTGCTTTTCTTTCCGGCTCCGACCGGCCTGAACGTGAACGGCTGCAGCACCTCGCCGTTGTCGCATTCAAGCGCCTGTCCGAATGGATGCGCCATTTCGTATTCGAACGGAAATGGAAGCGTCCTGTATCCCGTGAACTCGCCCTTCGCGGCGTCGAGCGCGACGTATATCGGAGTTCCGTACGCACGCCCGCCGACATACTTCTGGAACGGCACCTTGTCATTTTCGTAGAGCTGGGCCATGCCGAGCGCGTACCATCTTCCGGCTCCGAACGCATAGCGCACGGTCGCGTACCGTGCCACGCGGAATCTGCCCTCGCGGGTATCCTCGAGCACCGACTGCTTGACTGGCTCGCTCCACGTCCGGCCTCCGTCGACGCTTCGCGATAGGTACTGCCCGTAAAAGACGTCCGAGCCCGTAAGCAGCAGCTTCTGAAATCCCAGAATCGCCGTTCCCTTCCCGTCCGTCGCGATCGTCGGCTGGACCTTGCAGAGCCTGCCGTCGAAACCGGAGAAAAGCCGCTGCCGCGAAAACGACGGCGCCGGCGCGGCGGCCGGACACGTTCCGCCTGTCTCGCGAATTTCCTGCGGCCGCGGCACGAGCGCCAGCGCCGCCAGAATGGCAACGGTTATGTCCACGAACCCCCTCCCTGTAGATATTCGGACAAATAGGGCAAGACTGGTGCGTATTATACCATATCCGCCGCAGAGAGATTACGGTGCGGACGAAATCACTGTCGGGCAAAACGGTTAAATGGCTCTATATCACCGCAACCCTGCCGGGCAAACCACGCGGAAGCCGACTTGACATGATTTCCGCCTCATGGGCAGGCTTACGCGTGCGGCGGACCGGCACCACGACGCCGGATTGAGAAAATCCCCGCTGCGCGTGACGATTCGGGTCTGCGGCTGAACCTGTCCGGAAAGACAGCGTGACGGATCCGAGGGATCAATGTTGACCCGCCCCGCGTACAATGCCCCAGCCGTATCCGTCGCCGTGGCGATATTTTCCTCATACCAGTCAAGACATATCTCCTCCACATTTCCATGCATGTCGTAAAGCCCCCATGAATTTGGCTTGAACGAGCCGACATCCAGCGTTTCTCCGTTCTGACCTCGGCCATACCATCCAAGTCTGTCGAGATTGCTGTCTGTCGCAGCACCGACAACCGACGATCCGTCGCCCCACATGCCGTTGCCGTGACCGGCGCGCGCTGCGAATTCCCACTGGGCTTCGGAAGGCAGCTCAAAATCAAGCCCGGTCTTGAGACGCAGCAGCCCGATAAGCGAATCCGGGGCCGGATGTGCGTAGAACGGACCGGTGAAATCGAGGTATGCTCCCGATGCAGTCGGACGCGTCTTGTTCGTCGTGTCATGTGTCCTGCGCAGTTCGTTGGGCGAAACACAGTCCTGGGGCTTCAGCTCGCCGGCAAAACGCGACAGCGCGACGGAGTTTGTGGCGACACGCTGCCACTGAGCCTGGGTGAACTCGTATACGCCGATGTAGTAGTTGTTGGTCAGCGTCACGAGGTGGGCGTCCTCGTTGGCGACGCCCTGCGGGTTGCGCCCGATTTCGCTCGACAGCGATCCCATCGTCCACGGCACCCCCTTGGCCATGACCTTGCGCATGAGAAGGGTTTCCGTCTTGTAGACGCGGTTCGTCACGCCGCCCGGGACAAAGTCGGCTGCCGGATAGTAGTACTGCGAATTCGCCACCGCGCCTTCGCGCAAATCGACGACCATGTAATCCGGAGTGTTGTCCAGCGGCCACGCGGTGACTTCGGCGCGCGCGGCGTCGATTACGAACCCTTCCCCTTCGGCGTTCTTGAGCGTGAGCGTAGGATCCCATTTGATTGTGTACAACCCGTTCGCGCCCCTGTCGGCAGCCGTCACCCTGCGCCAGACGGCACCTGATGCATTGCAGACTTTCTCGCCGCCGACCGACACCCAATCCGACTCATTCGCAGTCACCGATCCGGTAATGTTGGTCTTGACGTCGAAAGTGACCACGGCCGGAACGGAACTGTCCGCAAAGGCATACTTGACGGTAACAATGCGGTTGAACGCCTGGCTCATCGAACATGACGTCACGACCGGAACCTCAGCAAGGGCGCCGAATGCACAAGACAACGCCGTGACTCCCGCAAGCACGATTTTACTATTTGTTTCCATATTGCCGCTCCTTTCCTGGCAGACTGCCATTTGGTTCTACTTGACGATTACGAGGAAGCCTTCGGGCGGCGCAGGCGTCGTCACAATCCGCCCCGTGCACGCTCCCCGCGAGAAACTTCGCGAATCCACTGCGACAGGCTCGGTCGACACCGCCGTCGACGTGTCTTCTCCGGACATTTCCTCCGAGGTCGAATTCGAATGCCAGAACTTGTATTCGACGGTCTCGCCGTCGGATGAATACGCTATCTCGTTGCCGTACGCGTCGGTCTCGGCGCGCACGGAAGAGAGCGAGAGAATTGCGGAGACGGCAAGCGTCTTCGCCACTGTTAGTTCGTTGGTCTTCATATCCTGTTTCCCGTCTGATGCTACTGTAGCTTCAATGACTGTTTCGCCGGGCGTTTCCTCTACCGCCGGCGGACTGTCCGCGGCGTTTTCCGCGGCAGTGGAAACGCTGGCTGATTCCTGCGGCGCAGGGGAAAACAGGAGTTCGGGCAGCCCCGCCTTCACGGCGGCAAAACCCAGCGCTGCCGCGCCGAGCAGCGCCGCGAAAAGGGAGATCGACCGTCTGATACTGCGCGAGGACACGATCCCACCCAGCTTGGCCGACAGGACCTTCTTCGCGAAGTGGATTCTGGACGCGACCGTTCCGGACGGAATCGAAAGAACCTTCGCCACCTCCGCAAGCGGCATTTCCTCGAAGTAGTGGAGGACGATCACATCGCGAAACTTCCTGGGCAGAGATTCAATGACGGAGCGGATATACGCGCTGTCGTCATTGACGGCGACTTCGTCCACCGCGCTGTCATCGGGAATCTCGTCCAGCATATCGTCTCCTTCAGGCGACGGGCGGGACACGGCAAAGTCCTTGCGACGGCAGTCGGTCGCCGCAAGGTTGCGCATAATCCCGAACAGCCAACTGCGAAGCGAGCCCTTGGAGGCGTCGAAGGTATCCGATTTCACGATGGCGCGCTCGATCGTCCGCATGACCAGATCCTCGGCCAGGCCGCTGTCTTCAACCAATTCTTTGGCTTTCAATAGCAAAAACCCACGCATCTCCGTCATCAAACGGAGCGCCGTTGCGTCAATATCGTTACAGATATCGGAAAATATCCCCATTTTGTATAGTTATTCGCTGCTGAGCATTGGCACTGTCATCACGCCAAAGCCCGCTTGTATTATATTATACGCTTCAACTATCCGATTTCTTCAAAAAAAAATTGTCATTTCCCGCCGAGAGTCTGCTTGCAAAGGACTTCTGCCGCGTATTATACCAAAACTGCCGCGCCGGTTTCGACGAGCAGCAGCTCCGCACCGACGCGCTCAAGCGGAAGACCGGCGAGCGACGCGATTGCCGCGCGGTACGCCGTCATCTGGCCCAGATACGCCTCGCGCATCCTTGCGGCAAAGGCGTCCGCCGACTCGCCGCGCGCGGGGCGGTTGGTCTTGAAGTCGTAGACGACGGCGCGCCTTGAGTCGCCTTCGCCGCGGAAGACGACGCGGTCGAACTGCCCCGACTCCCACTCCGAGCCGACCAGCCGCTCGTAGCTCCGCTCGCGCCACAGCGCCGCCGCGTCGTCACCCTTCACGAACGCGCCCGTCCAGCCGTTGGCGAGAATCCGCCGCTCGAGCTCGTCTTTCGGCGCGGCGGGGTCGACCCATCCTACCGCCTCTAACTGCGCGTGAACGTCCGTGCCCCGCCGCAGCGCCGCCTGGCGCGCGGAGCCGTCGGCGAAAAGCTCGCCCGCCGCCATGCCGGAGCGGAACGCAAGCGAGGGGAGTCGGCGGCGGACGCGCTCGCGCTTTGCGCGCACCGGCTTCTGCCGCGGCGCTTCCGCCGGTTCCGGCTGCTCGCCCTTGCCGGCGGCGCGGCGACGCTTCCACTCAGCAATCTTTTTGTACCACCTGGGGTCGCCGACCGGTTCGGGCAGCGCCTCGCGGACAAAGTTGGACATGTAGCACGTCGATCCGCTCTGCGTCGGCGGACGGCAGACGACGGTCATCGCGTGCTTCGCCCGCGTCATCGCCACGTAGTAGGTGCAAAGCGCCTCCTCCTCGACGCGCTCCTGCCGCGCCGCACGCGCCGCGGCGATTCCGGGGACGATCCTGGCGACCTTCGCGCCCGGGTCGGGCAGCACCCAGCCATCCGCCACGACCGCGCCTTTCGAGGACGTGTCGAGCGGGTTGTGCTCGTAGAGCGGCAGGACCACGTAGTCGAAGCCCAGCCCCTTGGAACGGTGGATCGTCATGATCTTGATCTTGCCCGGCTCGGCGAGGCAGCGCTGCTTCTTCGCCGCGAGGAAGTCGGCGAAGTCCGAAAGCCGCGTCCCCGGCTCCAGCGCCAGCTCGAACTCGGCCGCCGCGCGCAGCATGTCGGTGAAGCGCGTCTCGGTGAACTCGCTCCACGCCTCGGACGGGTCCTCCGGCAGGCGCGCGCGCAGGTCGCGGAACGTGCGCACCAGCCCCTTCGCGGCAAACGACTGCGCGGCGAACTGCGACACCTCCTCCGCGCCGGGAACGCCGTCCGGGTAGAGCGCCGACGCGAGCGGCGTCGAGGCGAAGTGGCTGTATGCCTGCCGGTAGCCGGGATGGTCGGCGAGCTTCACCAGGTCGACGAAGCCCTGCAGGGCAGGCGTGTCGAGGATCGCGCTTTCCCCTTCCCATACCACTCCGTCCATCCCCCTGGACTTCAGGTACGCGGCAATCTGCTCGCCGATCGTGTTGGCCCTGACCAGCACTGCGGCGGAAATGGCGCGCCGCACCGGATCGACCGCCTGGAGTGCGCAGAAGACCGGCTCGAAGAGGTCTTCAGGCAACATGCCGGGCGCCGTGACCGCCTGCACGAAGCCGGGCATGTCCTCGCCGTTCGCGGAGACGTGCTCAGCCGCCTCCCAGCCCGGGAACTCCCCGCGCAGCCGCCCGCGCACGAAGACGCGGTTCACCGCCTCGACGACGGCATGCGAAGAGCGGTAGGTCTTGTTGAGCGCCTCGATCGCGTACGCCCCGCCGTCCCGTTCGCCGCGGAAGATCCCGACGTCGCCGTTGCGCCAGCCGTAGATCGCCTGCTTCCGGTCGCCGACGACGAAGACCGACTTCTCTCCGTCGGACATCTTCGCCTCGTCGACGAGCGGCGAGAGCGCCGCCCACTGGTCGCGGCTCGTGTCCTGGAACTCGTCGAGCGCCCACGCGCGGATCTTCGCGTCGAGGCGGTATTCAAGCGCGAGGCGCACGTCGGCGGGGAGCGAGGCAAGGAGGCGCGGCACGTCGTCGAAGACGAGCATCCCCTTCCCGCGCACGTTGGCGTCGTAGTCCTTCTCGTATTCCGAGATGAGTCGGTAGACGCCGCGGGCGAACCCAAGGCAGCGGCCGACGACATAGCCGCAGACGCCCAGCATGGCTTCGCGCACGGCCTGCGTCTGGGCGCCGCCGAAGGAATAAGTCTTTCGGTTGTACTTGACTTCGATTGTCGCGCCGGTGAGGATGTCGTCCAGTTCGAAGAACTTCTTCGCGAACCCCTTGATTCCGTTGAAATCGCCGCGGAAGTTACGCACCCATTCGACGAACTCTGGCCACGCAGCGGAGTCGCAGATTCCGGCAAGCCGGTCCGCGAGGAACGAAAGCGCCTTCTCGTCAGTCTTCACCCACGCCGGCGTTTCGCCGAATATCGCCGACGCGTCGCCCCAGGCGCGTTCGGATGGATTCGCGCGGAAGAGTTTCTGCCAATCCCTGACGAATTTGCGGTAGGAGTCGATGAAGCTCCGGACGTCCTCGCCGTTCATCGCAAGGGAAAAGGCGTCGGTGAACGCGCGGCGGGCGGAGGCGTCTGTGCGCCGGAGGACAGAAAACGAGATGCGGGCGAGCTCCTGTCCGAAGCGGTAGTCGTCCATTATCTCCACGCCGCCGTCGAGCCCCAGCTCCAGCGGGAAGCTCCGCGCGATGCGCATGAGGAAGCTGTCGAGGGTCCCGATCTGCGAGAGGTGCTGGGTGGCGACGACCTTGCGCAGCAGCGCCGCGCAGGACGGGTCGCCCTGCGCCCGCTCGGCGAGCAGCGAGACGAAGCGCTCGAAGATCTCGCCAGCCGCGGCGCGCGAGAAGGTCAGCGCGACGATCTCGTGCGGCTCCAGTCCGCCCTTGACGAGCGCAATCAGCCGCTCGGCCAGCGCCTGCGTCTTGCCGGTCCCGGCCGACGCCTCGATAAGGACGTTCTCCGTCACGAGATCCCGCCTTTCTCTTGGTGAAGCCGCCGCTCTTGGTCTTCGATCCAGTCGGGGTTGACGCTTTCCGCGGGCGAGTTGAAGATCCAGTCGGCAAAGTCCCACTTCCATTCCGGCTCGGTCGCCGCCGGCCAGAAAACACCGCGTTCGATGCGGGCGATCAGCTCCTTAACCTTGGCCTCGGCATCGGGGACGTCAGCGCCCGAGAACGACTCGGAATAGCAGGTATCCGCGGCGGTCTTGGCGAGGATGCAGTACGAAGCCGTGATGTGCTCGCGCTTCGCCTCGGGGAAGTCCGGGTCGGCGTCGAGCATCGCGCAGTAGAGCGGCAGCTGCAGGCTCTTCCACACGCGGATGGTCTTGCCGGTCTCCTTGTCCTTCGGCTGTTCGAACGCGACGGCGCGATCTTTGCTGTCCCATGTCTTGTAGTCGACGACGCACCACTCGCCGGTCCGTTCGTTGAAGTCGATGCGGTCGCAGCGTCCTGCAACGGTCGTGTGGCCGTAGACGACCTTCATCTTGCGCTCCGTCGCCATGACGCGCCAGCCCTCCACCGCGCGCGCGGCCTGGAGCGCGGCGAAGCGGTGGAGCCTCCGCTTCACGCTCTCGCCCTGGAGCGCGACGATCGCCGGGATCTCCAGCCCGAAGCGCTCCGCGAGCAGCGCGTCGACCTTCTCCTCCAGCTCCGCCGCGATCGCGTCGGCGTCCGTCGAGTCCTTCAGCTCCCCGCTTCCCCACGCCTCCAGCGCGTTGTGCGCGAGGTTGCCGAACTCCGACGCGTCCAGCTCCTCGGCGCGGTAGTCCTCGCTCTCGCCGAACGTCTTGCGGAGGAAGTAGGTGAACGGGCAGTGCAAGTATTGGTCGAGGCTGGAGGGAGAGGTCTTGTTGAGGTCCTTGTGCTCCGGCGGCACCGGCAGGTTTATCTTCCAGCGCGCGGGCAGGTCGGCTGGCGGCGTCTCGCCGGTGCCGGCGCGCGCCGCGTAGAGCCAGGCCACGCGACGGACGAACTCCGCGTCGTCCCCGCAGTCGAACAGGAGCCGCGACGGCTTCAGGACGTCGCCCTTCCCGTCCACCGTATGAAAGAAGAGCGTCACCGCCTCAGGTCTGCGGCACGCAAGCGCCATCGCGAGGATCGTCCGGTCGCGCGCCGTGCGCGACGCGTTGTCCGCCAGGCCCAGCCCGCGGCGGAGCGAATCGGGGAGAAAGGCATGGCCCACGACGGACTCCGGCACCCGCCCTTCGGCGAAGCCGGAGACGGCGACTTCGTCGACGTCGAGGAACGGCAGCTCGAGCCAGCCGTCGGTGAGAATCGTCTCGCCCTCGTCCGGCTCCAGTTCGTACGTCGCCTCGCCGAGCCGCCGCTCGAAGAGCTCGAGCGCCAGCTCGCGCGGCACATCCTTGGCAAAGCACTCGTCGATGAGTCCGTTCACCGCCTCCGCGGCGGCCGCGAACTCGCGCGAACGCTCGTCGCGGTCGTCGAGGGCGAGCGTCGCGAAGATCGAAGCGAGCATCTGCCGCATGCCGCGCTTGCGGAGCTGCACCTTGACGAACTCGAAGATCGCGCGCAGCGTATGCTCGGTCTTCGGCGCGATGTCGTCCACCTCCGCCGGGATGAGCTGCTGCTGGCGGTTGTCGAGGTCGACGATCGCCGCGGTGAGCTTCGCGTCGTCGAGGTCCAGTTCCGCCTTGAGCCAGCGCCGGACGTCGCCGCCGCGCACGAACGCGGAGAAGACGGAATACGAAGACGTACGCGCGAGCGCGGCAAGCTGGCGGGCGAGGTGGCCGAGCGACGAGGTGGAGAGCGGCGTCGCCGACGGGTTGTGCACCTTCAGCCCGCGGGCGCGCAGCGCGCCCTGGACCTCGGGGAAGGTCTCGGGGTCGGCGAGGCAGAGCGAGGGCAGCGCCTCGTCGCCATTGACAGACGCGAAAAGCGCCGCGATCTTCGCGGCCTCGCTCGCCGCCGTGCCCGAGACGACGATCTGCGAACGAATGAGCTCGGGCGCGGACGACACGTCTGGGACGAGCTCCGTCACCGGCAGACCCGACTCATCGAGGACGCGGTTCATCACCGGAATCGGATCGAGGACGCAGGCGACGACTGCCGCCTCGACGCCGGGGAACTCGATGGGCTTCGCCAGCGCGTCCTTGAGCACAGCGATCCGGTCGCGCTTGCCGCGGCGGGCGAGCGCGGCGAGGTAGCGCGCCTCCAGTTCGGCAAGCTTCTGCCAGCGCTCGACCTCGACGTCGGCCAGCTCGCCGTTGAGGATGGAACCTACCTGCCTGGCGACGTCGGCAAAGGAAAGCGCATTCGCGCCGAGGATGTGGCGGATGTCCGCGAGCTCGGCGGCGACGTCGAAGCCGCCCTTGCCGTCCCGCGCCTCCCTGAACGCCAGCAGCTCGTCGGCGCGGCCGGCGATGTCTGGCGCGGAGAGATCGACGAGGTGCGCCGGCGTACGGACCAGCGGCGGGACGACGCCGGCGGGAAAGCGCCGCGCCAGCGCGTGCCGGAGGCGGCGGCTGCTCTCAGCGGTCGGCACGACGACGAGGAGGTGCGCAAGCGAAGCGGCGCCAGATGCGTCGGGACGCGAACGCGCGGCGACGAAGTCCGCCACCGCATCCACGGCCTTGCGCCGCGCGTCGAACGCCTCGACCTTTCTCACGGCCGCCCTAAACCGGCTCCACCCGCACCGTCAGGTTGTCGCGCGCGACCACCTTGACGTCCGCACCCACGGCGATCGGTGCCGCGGCGGAGGCGGTCCACTCGGCGTCGCCCACCATCACCCGCCCGGTCTTCGGCGGCGCGATCGCGGCCGTCACCTTGGCGAAGCGGCCGACCATGTCGTCCTCGAAGTCGGTCGCCGAGGTGGTGACCGTGCCCATGAAGACGCGCTTCAGCCAGCGCCTGAGGAAGAGCAGGTAGAGCACCGAGAAGGCGGAGAACGCCGCGAGCTGCCAGGTCGGGGTGAGCGCCTCGCCGAACGCGAAGCGGCACAGCCCCACCGACGCGGCGGAAAGCCCGAAGAAGAACACCACGAACCCCGGCGCCAGCAGTTCCGCCAGCATCAGTCCCGCGCCCGCGTAAAGCCACAGCCATCCGCAACTTGTCATCTTGTGCTCCTTTCTTTTTTCGTCACGGCGGATATTATAGCATTTTCCGCGCGCGGATGGAAGCGCCCAGCCGCCCAAGCGCCGCGGAAACCGCCGCGGCATCAGCCACCCTGAGATGAGATTACGGTACGGACGAAATCCAACGCCGGGGCGGACAAGACATGTAACGCTGGCGGCGGACATCTGACGAATTTTGTAAAAGACGCTGGCTGCGGCAGCCTCGGAGGGCATTCCACAGGCGTTGGCACGGGTTCTGCTTTTTGGCTTTGCAAACCGAAAGGGCAACCATGAAAGTCAAAAAAAGGTATGTAGTGCTAATGAGTCTGGTGGCGTTGGTCGCGGCAATCGGGGCGTTCTTCCCCGAGACGCCCGGCATCTGGGAGCCGGACGAGAAGTTCAACGCCGCGAACGTCGCCTGGATGATCACCGCGACGATCTTCGTGCTGATGATGACGCCAGGCCTCTCGTTCTTCTACGGCGGCATGGTCGGGCGCAAGAACGTGATCTCCACGATCCTCCAGAGCTTCATCGCCATGGGCATCATCTCCATGCTCTGGGTGGTCGTGGGCTTCTCGCTGAGCTTCGGCGACGACGTCGGCGGGCTCGGGCTCATCGGAAGCCCGTCGCAGTTCTTCATGTTCCGGGACGTCGGCGCGAAGGTGAACGAGGCGATCGCGCCCACCATTCCGCTCGCGCTCTTCGCGCTCTTCCAGATGAAGTTCGCGATCATCACCCCGTCGCTCATCACCGGCGCCTTCGCCGAGCGCGTGCGCTTCTCGGCCTATCTCGTGTTCATGATGCTCTTCTGCGTGTTCATCTACTGCCCGCTCGCGCACTGGACGTGGCATCCTGACGGATTCCTCCACAACCTGATGGGCATCGGCATCCACGACTTCGCCGGCGGCATCGTCGTCCACGCCTCCTCCGGCGTGGCCGCGCTCGCGGGCGCGCTCTTCCTAGGCCGCCGCACCAAGACGCCCAATGCGCCGACCCTGCCGGCGAACATCCCGTTCGTCATCCTCGGCGCGGCGATGCTGTGGCTCGGCTGGTTCGGCTTCAACGGCGGCTCTTCGCTGGCGGCTGACGGCATCGCGGTCAAGGCGTTCCTCAACACCAACACCTCCGGCGCCACGGCGATGATGGCGTGGGTGCTCTTCGACTGCCTGCGCGGGCGCAAGCCGTCCGGCATGGGCGCCGCCGTGGGCGCGGTGGTCGGCCTGGTGGCGATCACGCCGTGCGCCGACGTCGTCACGATCGGCCAGGCGTTCACCATCTCCTTCCTCACCACCCTCATCTGCAACGTGGCGGTCTACTGGAAGGCGCACTCCCGCATCGACGACGCGCTCGACGTCTTCCCCACCCACGGCGTCGGCGGCATCGTGGCGACCATATTCACCGGCGTGTTCGCGCAGACCGGGCTGATCGCCTGGACCCACGCGGGCTTCATGGAGTTCGTCGCCGCCGTCGCCGGCGTCGCGATCGTCATCGCCTACACCTTCGTCGTCAGCATGCTGCTCTACTGGATCACCAACCGCATGATCGGGATGCGCGTCTCGCCGCCCTGCGAGGCCGCCGGACTGGATCTCAGCCAGCACGACGAGGTCTACGGCGCGCCGTGACGGCGCGCCGGCGCGGAGCGGGCGAAAATATGGTATACTTCGCCTCATGAAGCGCATCACCATCAGCGTCGGGTCGTTCGAAGTCAACTGCACCATCCTCCACCGGGACGGCGAGGCGTGGATCGTCGACCCCGGCGGCGAGCCGCGGCGGATCCTCGGCGAGCTCGAGCGGCTCGCCCTCCGGCCGCGCGGGATTTTCCTCACCCACGCCCACTTCGACCACATCGGCGGCGTCAACGCGATTCTCGCCGCCGCGCCCGGGACGCCGGTCTACCTCGGCGAACGCGACTTCCCCGTCGTCTCCCACCCCTTCAACCAGATGCCGCCCGAGTATCCGCCGGTCGCGAAAATCGAAGGGCTCCGACCCGCGTCCGAGGCGCCGCTCTTCAGGGTGCTGGACACCCCAGGCCACACTCCCGGCGGCGTTTCGTACTACCTTGAGGACTTCGACGCCGGCGACGGCGCGCGCGGACTGCTGCTGAGCGGCGACACGCTCTTCGCCGGCTCGGTCGGGCGCACCGACTTCCCCGGCGGAGACATGGCGACGCTGATGGCGAGCCTCCGCTCGCTCAGGGCGCTGCCGCCGGGGACGCTCGTCGTCCCCGGCCACGGCCCCGAGACGACCCTCGCGCGCGAGTTCGCCTCCAACCCGTTCCTCGCGGGCTGACAAGCTCACGCCCGCCGTTGCGGCGGGCGTGGGGAAGAAGGACTACTTCTTCGGCGCGTTGCGCATCACGACCGTGACGGACTGCGCGGTGTGCGGGCCGATCTCGATCTTGAGGGTGTCAAAGCCGCTCTTGGGCCCCTCGTAGGCACCGCCGCCGGCAAAGCCGGTCTGCGTGTCCTCGTATGCCAGCACCTCCCAGAGATTTGCCTCGCCGGGAACCTCGCGGCAGTCGATGTACTTCGGATCCTTGATACGGGCGATCCGGTAGGTCGGCGCCGCGAACTGCCTGCCGGGGACGGTTACCTGGATCTTCTCGGCGGTGGACTTGGTGTTGACCATCACGAGGCAGAGCTCGTTGCCCTTGGTGAGCGCGGCCCACTCGACTTCGCCGGGGACTTCCGGCGCCTTGGCGCCTGCCTTGAGCGCCTTGCGACGCTCGTAGACTTGGTCGCAGACGCGGGCGGAGGTGTAGAAGCTGTCCTCGGTGTCCATGTCCTTCGAGGTGCCGTGGTGCCAGAGGAGCGGGTGCGAGATCAGCGCGTTGGCGATGATGTGGTAGACCGCGCCCTGCGCGCCGACCTCCATGCGTGGGCGACCGAGCGGGCTGTCGTAGTCGGGATATTCACCACCCTCGTCGCACCACTGGACATTCCAGCTCTTGCCGTTCGAGATGTAGAGCCCGCCGGCGAGGTTGCACATGTTGTGGTGGTAGAACCCGTCCACCTCTGGCTGACACATCATCATAAGCGAGTAGTGGCCCATGATCAGCGCCTCGCGGAAGATGCGCTGGCAACGGTTGTCCTCGTCGGAGCGCGGACGGATCTCAGTCCACCAGGTGCGCTTGCCCTTGATCTCGGGAAACGCCTCGGCAAAGCCGCGGATGCGCTTCACGCCGTAGTAGGAGCAGCTGTAGGGAGTCTCCGCGCCGTAGGTGTGGTAGGTGACGTGGGAGATCTTGTCGAGGACGTTGTTCGTCGCGAGCCCCATGATGAAATAGGCCGAATACTGGTTGAACGCGGCCGCCGCGAAATAGGTGTCGCGCTTGATCTCGCCGGCGGCGAGCATACGGTTCCGGACCTGCTTGATGTCCGGATTGAGCTCGAAGTTCTCTGCGACCGGAACGCCCATCGGGCACTTCGGCCAGATCTTCAGGATCTCGGGCACCAGCGCCGTCCAGAGCTTGATGAGCGCGTCCTGGCGGTCGTAGGGCATATAGTACGTCTCGCAGCCGAGCTCGAAGCCCTGCACGACATCCTTGTAGCCGTTGTCGATGATCCACTTGACGAACCCGACCTTGTCGTCGACGATGGACTTGAACACCTTCTCGTCCGCCGCCTGCTTCGGGCCGATGGGAGAAAGCCCGATCAGCACCTTGAAGCCGTTCTGCTTCCAGAAATCGAACTGCGCCTTCGGGTTGGTGCGCTTCTTCGGGTCGGGATCGTTGCGGCGGGCGAACCACTGGTCGGAGCTCCAGGTGGCCGTGTTGTAGCAGCCGGCCTTCTTCATCGCCGCGGCGGTTTCGCACTTGTTGGAGACGAACCAGTAGTCGTCGCCGTAGGCGTGCATCGCGCTGATGTAGCCGACGATCGCCTTGGAGGTCGTCTTCGAGAGATCGCGCATGGGCTTGCCCGACAGGTCGAGGTTGAGGTTGAAGTCGGCGAACGCGCCGGTCGACGCCAGCACCGACATCGCTGCGACTGCGGTCTTTATGTTCATGTTGTTTTCCTTCCTTGCTTTGGTTTGTTGTGTTTTTGTTTCTGAAATCCACGCCGCGCCGGCTGATCCCCTGCCGCGGAACGAGAAGGACCTAACCACCTTCCCCGGAAACCTATACCATAGCCCCTTGCTGCGTATTATACCATAATTCATCCCGCCACCACCTCCCCCATATGATTTCGTCCGCACCGTAATCTCACTTTCGGCTTGCCTTTCGCCCCGGGATATGGTATCCTACCTTCCCATGAACCCGAAAAAGGCAAAATCACCACCAAAAACGCGGCAAAAGCCAACTTCCGCCAAAACCGCCGTTGCAGCAAAGGCCAATGCCAACGCAGCAAGATCCAGCTCTGCGGCAAAGGCGAGCTCTGCGGCAAATGCCAGCCATTCCGCAACGGTCGTCGCTTCCGCCAATGCGGCGGCGCGGCAACTGCCCGCGGCGTGGTCCGTCGGCGGCCTGGCCGCGCAGGCGGAGGCGGAGCACCGGGCGTGGCTCAAAAAATACCTGCCGGTGGAGCAGAAGATCCTCGCAGAGCGCGAGCGGCTGTTCGAGCGCAGGGCGGAGCTGCGCGCCGAGCGGCGGGCGCGGCGGGCAAGGGAGTTCGGCGACCTCTGCGAGTGGACCGAGGGC
>CACXRO010000023.1 GCA_902770045.1 uncultured bacterium | reverse complement strand
GGCATCGGAAATCTTGCGGTGGGGAACGTGCTTCTTGTCGTAATGCTCCGATGTGAAGATCGTCACCTTTACGCCCTTGCGCTTCTTCGCGAAAAGGTCTAGCGTTCCCGGCGTCGCCCAGTTGTCGATGAGGATCATCGACCGCTTCGCGCCCGCGACCAGCTTCAGCACCAGCGCCCGCGCATCCCACAGCTGCCCGTCGTAGAACACGCCCTGTACCGGCGGCGTCTGCATCTGCACGAAGAAATCGACCTTCTCCTTCAACTCGACGATCTCGCTGTCATGCTTGGCGAGACGGCGATCCATCCTATCCTCAAGTTGATTCAATCTGGCATTGACAGAATACCCGCGCAACAGATACTCTTTCAGCACACGGGTCGCCCATTGCCTGAACTTGACGCCCAAGACGGAATTCACCCGATATCCAACCGAGATGATTGCGTCAAGATTGTAAAGGTAAACTTTGCGGGATACCCTTCGCTGGCCTTCAACTTGAACTACCGAGGATTCCTCGGTGGTTGCCCCCTTGTCCAATTCGCCACACGAATAAATGTTCTTGAGATGCAACCCAACATTGTCAGTAGAACATCCAAACAATGTCGCCATCTGACTTTGCGTCAGCCACACGGTTTCGTTCTCAAGCCGCACGTCCAGCCTGACGGTCTCATTCGGCTGATATACGACTATCTGGTTATCGCTAGCGCTCATTCAACCTTGCCTTCCATTGAGGCCAAAAGGGTCAGCAGCACGCAATCGCCACCGCGCCGGCGACGACGCAGTAGGGACCGAACAGCCAGAACTTGTCGCTCCGGAGCGACCTCAAGAGCAGCGCCAGCGCGAAGTACCCGACCACCGCCGCCAGCGCCGCGCCGTAGATGGTAAGTCCCCACGAAACCTCGGCGACGGCCGGCGCCGATTCCTTCAGCGCGTCGACGATCTCCAGCAGCGCCGCGCCGGCGATCGGCGGAACGGACATGAGGAAGGAGAACTCCGCCGCCTTCTCCGGCTCCACCTTCGACGCGCGCGCCGCCGCGAGCGTCATCCCCGAGCGCGACACGCCGGGCAGGATGGCAATCGCCTGCGCAATGCCCATCACGATTGCGTGGAAGAACCCGACTCCGTCCTTGCCGCGCGACAGAAAACGGGTCGCGGTGAGCACAAGTCCCGTGAAGACGAGCGCCGCGCCCACCAGCTTCGGCGAGGCAAAGGCCTCCTCGATCCGGTCCTTGAGCAAAATCCCCACCACCGCCGCGGGCACCGCGCTCACGACGATCTTCACGCAGTAGAGCCACGCCTCGCGCGGCGACTCGCCGCCGAGCCCGAACGCGCCGAGCGCGATCCGGCGGATGATGCGCCAGTAGAACGCGCAGACCGCGAAAAGCGTGCCGACGTGAAGGAAGATGTCGAGCCGGATGCCGACGTCGCCGAGCCCGAGCAGCGACTTGCCGAGCACGAGATGCCCCGAACTCGAAATCGGCAGGAACTCCGCAATCCCCTGCAGTACGCTCAATATCGTTACTTCCAGCATTGTCTCCCCTCCTTGTCAGTAGTCCAGCTGGCTGCCGCCGATCGTCTCGCGCAGAATCGAGTCGCCCGGCACCCTGGTCGCGTCCACCGCCTCCACCACGCCCAGCATCCGCCTCAGGTTCATGAGCTGCGGCAGGTCGCCGAGCTCCTTCCGCGCGAGCTCGACGAGCCCGCCGACGTAGTTCTTCAGGACGAGCATCTCGTAGACGAGGTAGGAGTCGAACACCGCGTCGGCGTTGCCGCGGAACGGCTCGATCCACTTCTTCTCGCCCGCGAGGACGCTCGGCCAGCGCAGGATGGTCTTCGCCGGGTTAACCTTGCGGAACTGGTTGTCCCTCACGAGGCGCCGCAGGAGCCGCGCGTCCGACGCCGACGGCTTGATGTCCATGAAGAGCTCCACCGAAGGACGCGGCTCGATGTAGATGCGGTACTTCACCGCGTCGTCGATGCCGGCGGTGAGCCGCGGGTTGAGCGCGTGGATGCCCTCGATGACGAGCATCCCGCCCGCAGGCAGCCACAGCTCGTCGCCGGGGTAGAACGGCCGGTGGTTGACGAAGTCGAACTTGCGGCGGGCGATCCCCTCGCCGCGCAGCAGCGTGGCGACGTCGGCGGTGAGCGCCGGGATGTCGACGCACTCGACGTGCTCGTAGTCGAGCGTGCCGTCGGGATTGCGCGGGTTCTCGTCGTCCCCCACGAAGTAGTCGTCGGTCGAGAGCTGGACCGCGGCGCGGTCGTCCACCATCAGCTGGGTGCAGATGCGGGTGGCGGTGGTGGTCTTGCCCGAGGACGAACCGCCCGCGAGCAGCACCAGGCGCGCCCGCTCGCGCGAGCAGATGTCGTCGGCTATCCGCGAGAGCGCCTTGCACTGGCGCGCCTCGGCGACGCGGATGACCTGGTCGATCGTCCCGTCCTCGACGTGCGCGTTTAGCTCCCCTGCCGTCATTTCACGCTGCTCCCAGACCAGCCGAGCTTGCGCGCGAGGACGTCGTACGGATCGTACCCCTCGAGCTCGACGAACCGCGCCGACGCGTCGGCGCGCGAAACCGAAACCGAATCGCCCTCGCCCATCTCCATCGCGAGCGCCCCGTCGGCGTAGACGCCGATGCGCACCGGGTTGCCCGGCGTGCGCGCGCGGGCGACGGCGGTGAAGCGGACCTGGTCGCTCACCACCACCGGCCGCACGCCGAGCGCGTGCGGGTTCATCGGGGTGACGACGAAGCTCCCGGAGTCCGGCATCAGCACCGGCCCGCCAGCAGAAAGCGAATAGGCGGTGGAGCCGGTGGGCGTCGCAAAGATGAGGCCGTCGGCGAGATAGCTCGTGACCTCATGGCCGTCGGCGGAGAGGTCGATGCGCACCGACCGGCCGCTCATCTCGCGCGAGAGCACCACGTCGTTGAGCGCCACCGCGGCGGAAGCGCCTGCCTTCTCCACCTTGAGCATCCGCCGCTCGGCGACGGAGTAGCGTCCCGCGGCCAGCGCCGCGAGCGCCGACTCGAAGTCGTCCCGGCTGACCGCGGCGAGATAGCCGAGCCCGCCGAGGTTGAACCCAAGGACGGGAGTCTCCGGGAACTCGTGCACCGCGCGGAGGATGGTGCCGTCGCCGCCAAGCGCCACCACCGCGTCCGCCGCGCCGCGTTCAACCGGCTTTAGCCCGAGCTCGCGGGCGCGCGTCGAGAGCGCGGCGGCGCACTCGGCGGCCTCCGGTTTCTCGAGATTGGCGTAGAAACGGATTTTCATCGTTCGGTCAGTCGGCAAGCACCTTCACCACCACTTTGCGGATCCGCCGCGGTCCGTCCAGCGAGAGGCACGGCGCGTGGGCACCGCGCGGCGGCATGAAGACGGCGAAATCGCCGGGCCGCAGGGTCCTGAGCTCGCAGTCCATGTCGACGAAGCCGACGTCCTTCTCCTCGTCGAAGGCGAAGTCCGGCCGCGAGGGGTCGAGCTCGGCCACGCCGAACGTCTCCTCGTCGGAAATCGGCGCCTGGACGTCGATATACCTGCCGTGGGCCTCGAGGCGCTGGGGGCCGGGCACCACCGCCTTCAGGTCGACCTCCTGCACCATCGCGAACACCGCGTCCTTCTCGCCCGGCGCGCCACCCTCGAGCTCGTAGGTGCCGCAGGCGAGCGAGGCGAGGCCCTTCCGCTTCAGGAAGTCGAACGCGATCTTCAGCCGCGGATGGACCTTCTCCAGCTCCGCGGTGTCGGCTATCTTGCCGAAATAGTGCTGCATCTCCGGTTCGTTCTTCATCATGTACGTGAATTATACCATATTCGTGGCTCGCCACGACTACTGGGCGACCTCGACGAAACCGCCGCGCGGAACCTGGATCTCGGCAAGCCCGGCGGGAATCTCCACGTCGCCGCGGCGCGCGCCGTCCGGCCCGTAGACCACGCCCTTCGCCGCCGCCGCGAAGCGCACCGCGACGCGCGGCGTCCCCGTGCAGTTCAGGACGAACACCCGCCGGTCAGGCGCGCCGCAGTCCGCCACGAACCCCGGCTTGTACGCGCCGACGACCCGCTCCTCCGCCGTCTCGCCGACCAGCACCGGCGCGTCGGAGGACAGCCCCTGCACGCGGAAGTCGCCGCGGTAGAGCGCCTGTGAGTGCGCCCGCGTGAACGCCACCCAGTGCTTCAGCACCGCAAGCTGCCCGGCCGGCGCCGCGGTCAACTGCACCGAATACTGCCCGATGCCGAAGATCGAGGCGAGCACGGACTCGGCCACCTGCTCCGCGGTCGCGTCTCGCGCCCACTGGATCGGGTCGGAGTGGACGGCGTTCGGCCCGCACGTAAGGCGCAGGTTCGCGATGCCGTAGCGCATCTCGGCAAGCGAGCCGGGGCAGTCCTGGACGCGCATCTGCGTGCAGCACTTGAGCATGACGGGGCCGACGTAGCACTGGCGGAACTCGATCAGCGCGTCGGGACGGGCGCCGGACACGATCTCGCGCGCCTCCGTCATCGTCTTCACCACGGACGGCATCAGGTCGCGGACGTCGCGCCCGCCGATCCCGCCCGAGACGTCCGGCAGCCGCATCGTGTCGAAGTCGAGCCCCCAGGAGTCGACGAAGTCGAGCTTCAGCCCGTCGACCTTCCAGTCGCGCATCGCCGCGGCGATCCGTCCGTGGAAGAACGCGCGGCGGGCGGGGAACCGAGGATCCCATATCTGCGGCCCCCAGGAGCGCCGGTAGAGCATCTGCCCGTCGTAGTCGGCGATGTTCGGCGCGTTGTCCGTCACCAGCGTGACCGGATACCACAGCACCACCTTCGTCCCCGCGTCGTGGAGCCGCCGCACGTGCGCGGCGAAGTCCTTCGAGTAGCGCGGGGACGGGAGATTCTCGCCGTCGCAGAACGAGAGTCCCTCCGGCACCTGCCAGCCGTCGTCGAGGATGATCCAGTTGAGCCCGAGCGAGCGCGCCGCCGCCGCCTCGCGCTCGACGATCTCGTCGTTGAGGTACGAGTGGTAGGCGCACCACGACGACCAGACCGGCTCGAAGGCGGCGGCGGGGACCGGGCGCTCCGGCGCCGGATCGGCGGCGCGCAGCCAGGCGGCGGCGGCCGGCAGCGCGCGGTCGGCGGCGAGGCGGCGCGTATCGTAGCGCACCGTCACCTCGAAGCCGTCCGCCGGCTCCTCGCAGTCCATGGTGTTGAAGGTGAACTCGGCCACCAGCGTATTCGGCCCCTCCTCAGTTCCGCCGCGGAAAACGACGCGCCCGCGCGACTCGGACGCCGCGAGCGTCAGGACGCTGCGGTCCTCCGCGTCGAGGAAGGAGTAGAGCGGCATCCACTGCGCCGCGCAGCTCTTGAACCGCGCGTGGCTCTCGTAGGGCATCACGCCGGCGCGGTCGAACTTGCGGCAGCCGAGCTCCGGCCGCCACAGCGTCCGCGCCTCGCCGCCGGGGATCCGCACCTTGACCGAGAACACGGGCTTCTTCGCCGGGCTCTCCGACTTGGCGGAGACACGCACCAGCGAGACGCCATCCTCGCCGGACGGAACCGCCGCGGCGGTCAGCTTCCAGCCGCCGGGGCTGTCGCACCTGACGACGGCGGCGCCGCCAAGCGCCCAGTCGCCGACGTTGACCTCGGCGCCCGCCGCAACGACCGCGGCGAAGCACATCGCAATGCAGCAGGACGGAGACATGGACATCTCAACCCCGCCTTGTCACTGCTTGAGCCAGCACTCGATCACCGGAATCTCCACCGCCGGCTTGACGACGGGGAGCTCCATGCCGCCCATGACCCCGAACTGCTCGCCGTCCGCGGCCTCCGCGAGCGGCGGCTTGGCGCGGAACTTGATCTCCGAGCCGTCGTGCAGGAACTGCGCGTACTCCACCTTGTCGATGAAGGCGACGGGCAGGTAGCCCATCGGGTAGTCGAAGAGGTGGATGTAGAGCCGACCGGTCTTCTCGTTCCAGGTGAGCGCGGCGCCGTCGGGCGCGGCGAAGCCGTCCGGCGCCATCGTGCAGCCGTAGATGGAGCGCGAGTTCACCTTCATCCACTTCGCGAAGCCGTCGAGCCGCTCCAGCGCGCGGTCGTCGAAGGTGCCGCGGGCGGTGGGGCCGACGTTCATGATCAGGTTGCCGCCCTTGGAGACGGAGTGGACCAGCAGCTCGACGAGCTGGTGCACGCCCTTCCACGTCGTCTCGTCGCGGCTGTAGCCCCAGCTGCCGGAGAACGTCTGGCACGTCTCCCAGGGCACGCGCCGGCCGCGCACCGTCGGCCAGATCTGCACCTTGAACTGCTCGGGGCAGATGAAGTCCCAGCCGTCCTCGGTCTCCATGAGGTCGAGGCGGTTGTTGATGATCGCGCCGGGCTGCAGCTCGCGCGTCATCTTGACGACCTTGACCGCGTCCCAGTCCTTGTAGGTCTTGCCGAACTTCTCGGAGACGGGGGTGAAGTCGTACCAAATGATGTCGATCTTGCCGTACTCGGTCAAGAGCTCGCGGATCTGCGCGTGCATGTACTCGCGGTAGCGGTCCATGTTCCGCGTCGCGTTGAGCGCGGCGACGGCGTCCTCGAGCTCCTTGCCCTTCTTGCCCTCCTTGCGCAGCCTGGTCATGAGCGGGTGCGGGTTGTCCACCGTGTAGTCGGGGTGGTGCCAGTCCATGATCGAGAAGTAGAACCCTACCCCGAGCCCGGCGCGGCGGCACGCGTCCACGTACTCGCGCACGAGGTCGCGCCCGAACGCGGTCTTGGTGATCTTGTAGTCGGTGGTCTTCGTGTCCCACATGCAGAAGCCCTCGTGGTGCTTGGTGGTGAGCACGATGTACTTCATCCCCGCGCGCTTGGCCTGCGCCGCCCACTCGTCCGCGTCGAAGAGGTCGGGGTTGAAGCGGGGGAGGTACTTCGAGTCGTAGGTCTCGTTGTCGATCCCCTCCACGGACCTCACCCACTCGTGGCGGGCCGGCGCGGCATAGAGGCCGAAGTGGATGAACATGCCGAAGCGCGCGTCGCGCCACCACGCCATCCGCGCGTCGCGCTGCGCCGGCGTCTCGGCGGTGATCTTCTCCGGCAGTTCCGGATACCGCCGCTTGTGTTCCGCCGCCGCCGTAAGCGCAAGCGCCGCGCACGCGGCCGCAATCGCCGCCATTCCTTTCCTCGCATTGTTCCGGTTCATCCTGTTCCTTTCCGGCCTGACGGCCATTAACCGATTGTCACCTTTAGAATCTCGCCTACGGCGGCGAGCGGCGCCGTCGCGTGCACCAGGCCGCTGTCCGACACCATCTCGAGCCGGTGGTAGTGCCCCGCGAGCACCGCGAGGAGGCTGTCCGCCTCGTCCACCGCGCGGCGGAACTCGAAGGTGGATTCGTCCTGACGCTCGGCCCAGGGCTGCCGCCGCTCGATCTGCCAGTTCTTGTCCGCCGCCGTGCACCAGTCGGGACTGCCGCAGGCATACGCCCCCCATCCGCGGTGCCAGAGGGGGATGTGCATCGCGAGGACGCAGGGGCCGCCCTTCGCCGTCTCCGCGCGGAAGAACTCGAGCTGCCTTTCGTCCACGTTGTAGGTCGAGTTGTCGATCATCAGGAACCTGACGCCGCCGACGGTCTTCGCGTACGCCATCGGGTCCTCGCCCTTGTAGAGCGGCAGGAGACGCTTCTCGATCCACCGCGCGCGCTGCTCCGCGTCCGACCCCTCGTCGCCCTCGAAATGCCAGTCGTGGTTGCCGGCGGTGTAGAGCCACGGCACCCCGCAGGCGTCAAGCCGCTCGACCGCGAACTCCACGTTCTTCAGGGTCGGGAACGAGATGAGGTCGCCGGTGACGAGCAGGAGGTCCGGACGCTTCTCCCGGGCGTCGTCGAGGATGCGCTCGAACGCCTCGCGCGCGGTCAGCTTGGGGTTCCACTCCACGCCCATGCGCGCGTAAAAGTCCTTGTATTCGTCGTCCCGCGAGTCCCTGAGGTTGAGGTGCGAGTCGCTCACCTGCCAGACGCGGAGCGGACGCTCCAGCCCGTCGCAGCGGACGCGCAGCCCGCCGGACGGGGTGTACCGGAAAAGGCATCCTTCCCGCCGCGGACGCGACGCGCAGCCGGGCAGGGCGGCGGCCGAGGCCGCGGCGGCGCAGGACGCAATGAACTCGCGCCGGTTCATCTGGCGTCCCCCCGCTTCTCCCTCCGGCTGAACGCGAGCGCGTAGGCGAGGACAACGGCGAAGCAGATCGCGGGCACGATGAAGCTCGCGCGAAGCGACTGCGAGGATGCGTGGAGGTTGGTGTCGACCGCCGCGTCGAACATCGGCACCAGCTTCGCCCAGAAGCCGGGCGCGTCGATGATCGACGCCATCCAAGGCGTCAGCAGCGCGCCGCCGACGATCGCCATGATGAGCCCGGCCGCGCCGAGCTTGTGCGCGCGCGGGTCGATGCCGCCCAGTCCGATGCCGTAGATGGTGGGGAACATGAGCGACATGAAGCCGCTCATCGAGCAGAGCGCGATCACGTTCCAGCTGAACGGCAGCGAGCCGACGGTGAAGACGACGTCGCTCCTGAGGTACATCACCCCGAAGCTCGAGAGGATCGCGCCGAAGGCGAAGAGGGCCATCATCTTCGCCGGCTCGAAGTACTTCATGAGGAAGGTGCAGAGCCAGCGGCAGGCGATGAAGAGGCTGAGCGCGATGAGGTAGTAGGACGCGCCCTGCGCCGGCGTGACCCCGAGCTCCTTCTGGCAGTAGACGTTCATCCACGTCCACGCCGCAATCTGCACGCCCACGTAGAACACCTGCGCCACCACGCCGCAGTACCACTTCGGGGAGTGCGCGAGGATGGAGAGGATCTCGCCGAGGTTGGACTTCTCCGCCGCCACGTGGTCGATCTCAGTCGGCTTGCGGAAGAAGAAGAAGAACCAGATCGCCGCGGCGATCGCGCAGAGCCCCACGTACGGCACGCACACCCAGAAGAGCTCGTGGTGGACGATCGCGTTCAGCTCCTCGGCCGGCATCGCCATGCGCTCCTCGGTCGTCGCGGGATTGAGGTTGGCGAGGATGAGCTGCTGCGCGAGGACGATGCCCGCGAGCGAGCCGAGCGGGTTGAACATCTGCGCGAAGTTGAGGCGCCGCACGGCGGTCGACTCGTCGCCCAGCGCCAGCACGTACGGGTTGCAGGTGGTCTCGAGGACGGCGCACCCGCCCGCCACCACGAAAATCCCCACGATGTACGTCCAGAAGCTCTGCAGCACGCACGCCGGCACGTAGAGGAGCGCGCCGATCACGTACACCCCAAGCCCGAACAGCACCCCCACCCGGTAGCCGGCCTTCTGGATCAGCAGCGAGGCGAAGATGGCGATCACCGAGTACGCGCCGTAGAACGAGATCTGCACGAAGCCGGCCGTCGACTGGCTGGTCATGAAGATCTTCTGGAAGGACGGCACGAGGTTGTCCGTCATGTTGTTCAGGAGCCCCCAGAGCGCAAAGCAGCTCGTGAGCATGATGAACACGGCGAGGTATTTCTTCGGAACGACAGGGGTATCTGTTTTCATAAGTGCGAATTATACACTAATTCGCGGAATCGGGCAATGGGTGGGCGAGGCTCGCGGGGTCAGGCGATGTTGTTCGCGCCGCCGCGGTGGAAGGTGTGGTACGCCTTGCCGCCGAGCCGCTCCTCGATCGACTTCACGCTGCCGGACATGAAGCCGGCGACGCCGACGTTCATCTTCTGGACCTCGAAGTTGCCGCCCTGGAGAGCGACCGCGCGGAAGAGCCCCTTCTGCTCCTCCGTGAGCTCGGCGCCGGGCGCCGGGATCTTCTCGCCGCGGGCGATCAGCGCCGCGAGGAACTTGCACTCGACGTCCATCTCGCCGGTGCGGTCCTTGCCGCTCTTGCAGTTGAAGCACGGGATGTTGCCGATGAGCTGGCTCAGGACCGCCAGCCGCGCGGCGAGCTTGTAGGCGTCGTGCATGTCGCTGCGCTCGCGCTTGAGCACGATGATGTTGTGGCACTGGGTGTAGAGCGCGAGGACCGCGGCCCTGAGGTTCCCGTCCTTCGTCTTGTCGTTGACGAACGCCATTGCATCGCGCGTCAGCGCCTCGAAGGCGCGCTTGTTCATCTGGTCGGATGCGTCCCAGCCGCCCGCCTTGTTCGGAGCGATGCCGCTCAGCTTCACCGCGCCCTCGTTGACGCCGACGTTGAACGTCACGATGTGCGGTCTTACGCGGATCTGCCGCCCCTGGTACTGGAACGAGACCCCGCGCTGCGACACCGCGTCCCACGCCGCCGTCTGGTCCATGAGCATGCTGCGCTCGTCCTTGGAGGAGCCGGGCCGCCAGTAGTTCCGCATCGTGTCCGGGGTGAGCAGCGCGACGGAGGTGATGTCCAGGTCGACGGTCACCGCGCCGTCCTCGCCGGGCTCGGGCAGCTCGGCGTGGTTCCGCGGGACGGAGTACTTCGCCATGAAGGCCGCCATCACCGCCTCCTCGGCGCGGCGGGCGTTCACTTCCGCACGCTCCTGGTCGTTGCGGATTTCCCACGCGCAGTGCACGCTGTGGCGGACGCCACAGAACGCGAGCCTGGGCTGCCCGCCCGGGTCGCTGACGGTCAGCTGCGTCACCGCGAGGTTCACGGCGTTCCGCGCGTCCGCGCTGTGGCACGTGTAGCCGTGCACGCCATGCGGATAGCGGCTCGCGATGAGACCGCGCGGGTTCTCCTCGGATCGCCCGAGCTGCTCCGCCGGCACGATCGTGCTCGTCATCTCGACCGGACGGTTCCCAACGGACGTCGAGAAGGTCTTGCTCACGACCGGCCAGGTACGCTCGTTCAGGACCGCCCGGTAGCTGCTCTTCATCAGCTGGGCCACCGCCGAGACATCAAGATTGAACCCACGGACATTCGCACGGTTCAGCCGCGCCTTGACCATGCTGACGATGAAGGGAGCGATGTTCTTGAAGGCCGACTTGGAGAGCTGCGCGTACGGCTCGAACTCCGCCCGTACCTGCGGATTGCGGAACTGCTCGAGCGTTCTCCCGAGCGCGGCCTCGGCGGCGGCGTTGCCCTGGGCCGACGCGCGCAGCGCCTCCACCGTCCTGATCGCCGCGGCGAACATCAGGTCCCTGTATTCCCGCATATTCGTCTCGCCGAGCGGCTGGCCGGCCAGGAGGTCGCGCATCTGCACGAGCTTGCCCTCGACCGCCCGAACGAGCGCGTCGACTTCCGCGTAGAACTCGTCCGCGGGGACATTGGCCGGAACGACGGCCTCCCTCATCGCACGGAGCCGCGCGACGAGGTCGGTCGCGCGGGCGTGGAAATCCTGGTAGTCCGGCATGGTGAGCGGGAACTCCCCCAGCAGCTCCACGGCGACGGCGCGGCGCTTGAGGAACTTGACCAGGAACGCCTTGTCGTCAGGCCCCAGGCCCTTGAACTGAGACTTCGCGATCGTCGTGTCGCCGAGGGTGAGGTCCTGCTTCCCGATCGGGCGCAGCATGTCGGCACGGAGCTTCTTCGCGTTCGCGACGACGCTGGAGATGGTTCTTCCGGTAAGCTCAGAATTCGCGGAGAGCCCGGCGTTGGCGATGGCCTGCTGCGCGATGGTGACGCCGTACCTCGCGCTCAGCGCGCGGGTGAAGTCCTTCATCACTGCGCTGCGCACGCTGTCGACGGTCCCGCGCCTGAAGATGCGGTCCAGGATGCCGATCTGGTTCGACGCGGACTCGAGCGCACCGTTGTTCACTGCCACGGCCGTGCGCTGGTTGGCGCCGGCCCAGGTCTTGAAATCACTGATCGAGATAGCCATATATTGTCTCCTTTCAGCCTGCCGTCAAGCCTTGATGATGACGTCCGAATCCTGTTTGCCGTCCGTCGACGGCTCCTCGCCGCCTTCCCCGTCCGGATCCTCCTCGCCTTTCCCGGCCTCGGCGATGAGCCCGGCGAAGCGCTCCGCCCACGCGGACTGAAGCTCGGCGAAGCGGGTGAAGATCGTCTCGACGGACTCGGCCGTCGCGTCGGCGAGGCCGAGCGGATACGTGATCACCGCCTCCTCGAGGTCGGCGTTCCACGAGATCGTCGCGCCGAACGTCTCCTTCCAGTAGAAGTTGGCGGCGAGGAGTTCGGTGAAGACCTTCGCGCGGAGCTCTTCGGGGACGGGGCCGAGGGTCGCGACAAAATCGAGTTCGTCGAGATCGGCGCGCTCCTGGATGAGCATGACGCGCCCGTCGGCCAGCTCCAGCGAGCAGGCGCCGTTCTCGTCAAGGGACATCTCGAGTCCGTTCTTGGCGCCGATTTCCTTCAGAACCTGCTTTATGTCCAACATGGCTTCGCTTCTCCTCTTTTGTTGTCCTGTCTACACGCAGCCCGCCGCAAGGTTACACACCATTGCCGCCAATAGACGCTGCCAATAGACGCTGTTGGCAATAGGTCGGGTTGAAGAAGGGACAAAAGGGACGGAATGGGCATATGCAGTGTTACGCCAAGCGCGGAACGATGGTCTTGCCCCACTGCTTCGCAAGCAGGAACTGGCGTACGGAAAACGACTCGTTCGGCGAGTGGATGCGGTCGCCGGACTGTCCCCAGCCGACCAGGATCGGCGCCGCCCCGCTCGTCTCCTTGAGCGCCGCGACGACCGGGATGGACGCACCTTCCCAGCGGAACACCGGCCCGCGCACATCCATCTCCGAGAGCACCTCCTCCGCCAGGTGCATCGCCGGCGAGCCGAGCGGCAGCTTGAGCGCCGACGAAAGACCGCTGTCCTCGGGGAACGAGATGCGCATCCCGCCCGGGCAGCGCGCACGCAGGTGCTCCTTGACGAGCTCGAAGCAGCGCTGCGGATTCTGCCCCGGCACCAGCCGCATCGAAAGCTTCGCCACCGCCTCGCACGGAATCACCGTCTTCGAGCCGGGGCCGCCGTAGCCGGAATGGACGCCGTTCACCTCGATCGTCGGATCGAACCCGCCGCGGCGCACCGGCTCCACCCCGCGCTCGCCGCCGCACGGATCGGTGCCGATCTCGCGCGCGATCTCCGCCGCGGACGCAGCCCCGGCCGTCGCGGCCTCGAGCTCCTCCGCCGTCGGCTCGACGGCGCCGTCGCGGAAACCCGCGACCGCGATCGCGCCCCGGGCATCGTGGAGCGAGGCGAGAAGTTCGCACATCCCCTGCGCCGCGTTCGGAGCCACCCCGCCGAATTCACCGGAGTGGAGGTCGCGCGACGCGGCCTCGAGCCGCACCGTGAAATGGCACACCCCGCGCATCCCCGCGACAATCGCGGGCCGCAGGTCCGATGCGGCGGAAGTGTCGCACACCAGCATCACGTCCGCCGCGATCCGCCGGCGGAACTCCGCCTCGCCGAGGAGACGGAAGAGGCCGGTCGAGCCCGACTCCTCCTGTCCCTCGAGAAGAATCTTCACATTGGGGCGCATCCGCCCTTCCGCGCCGGCTTCGCGCCAGAACTCCCTCAATCCGCAGAGGAAGGCGAAGAACTGTCCCTTGTCGTCCTGCGCGCCGCGGGCATAGACGCGGCCGTCCCTCGGCGTCGGCTCGAACGGCGGCGTCTCCCACTGCTCCAGCGGGTCCGCCGGCTGCACGTCGTAGTGGCCGTAGAAGAGGAGCGTCGGCGCGCCTTCGGTCCCCTTCAGCTCGGCGAACACCACCGGCACCGAAAGCGCCGCGGCCTTCTCCTCGGAGACGCCGCGCTGCGGCGGCAGCACCAGCTCCGCCTCAGCCCCGATCCCTTTCAGCCATTTTTTCAACCACGTCGCGCACGCCACGCAGTCCCGCAGCCGGGACGGGTCCGCGCCGACGGTCGGAAACGCCACGAGCTCGAAGTATTCCCTCGAGTCGCCTGATTTCAGCCACTCTCGCGTCTGTTCGCTCGTAGTCTCCATCGGCCATCTTCCAGTCGCCGCCTACCGCACGACGAAGTTGACCATCCGCTTCGGGACGGCAACCACCTTGACGATCGTCTTGCCCTCGAGGAACTTCGCGACGTCGGCGTTCGCCTTCGCCGCGGCCTCCATCTCCGCCGGCGTCGCCGCGACGGGGACTTTGATGCGCCCGCGCAGCTTGCCCAGCACCTGCACCGGGATCTCGATCTCGCTTTCGACGAGCGCCTTCGCGTCGTACTCCGGCCACGGCTCGTAGGCGAGCGACTTGTCGTGCCCCAGCCGCTCCCACAGCTCCTCGCCGAGGTGCGGCGCGAACGGCGCGAGGCAGAGGACGAACTTCTCCAGCATCTCGCGCGGCAGTCCGCCGGCCTTGGCATAAGCCTCCGCCTCGTTCACGAACACCATCATCGCGGAGATCGCCGTGTTGAACGCCATCGTCTCCAGGTCCTCGCCGACCTTCTTCACCATCGCCGCGAGGCTCTTCGCCTCCGCCGCGGTCATCGCGCGGTCGGCGACCGGAGTTTCGGTGACGAGGCGGTTGGCGCGGCGGAGGAAGTTGTGGACGCCCTTGACGCCCGAGGTCTGCCACGGCTTCACCACCTGCAGGGGCCCCATGAACATCTCGTAGAGCCTGAGCGAGTCGGCGCCGTAGTCGCGGATGACGTCGTCGGGGTTGACCACGTTCTTGAGCGACTTCGACATCTTTGCCGGGAACTCCGTGAGCTCCTCCATCTCGCCGCCCTCTTCTGCTCCGTAGGGCTTGCCGTCGCGCCACTCGATCTGGTCCATCGGCACCAGCACCCCGCGCTTCGTCTTGTAGGCGAGGCCAAGGATCATCCCCTGGTTGACCAGCTTCTGGAACGGCTCCGGCGTCGGGACGAGCCCGAGGTCGAAAAGCACCTTGTGCCAGAAGCGCGCGTAGAGGAGGTGCAGGACCGCATGCTCCGCGCCGCCGACGTAGAGGTCGACGGGAAGCCACTTCTTCAGCAGCTCCTGGTCGGCGAAGCACTTGTCGTTGTGCGGGTCGATGTACCTGAGGTAGTACCAGCACGAACCCGCCCACTGCGGCATCGTGTTCGTCTCGCGGACGCCCTTCACGCCGTCGGCGCGCGTCACGTTCACCCACTCCGTCGCCTTCGCGAGCGGCGGCTCGCCGGTGCCGGTCGGCTTGTAGTCGGCAAGCTCTGGGAGCGTGAGCGGCAGGTCTTCCTCGGGAACAAGCGTGTTGGTGCCGTCCTCCCAGTGGATAACCGGGAACGGCTCGCCCCAGTAGCGCTGGCGCGAGAAGAGCCAGTCGCGGAGCTTGTACTGCGTCTTCGCCTTGCCCACGCCCTTTTCCTCGAGCCACTTGATCATCGCGGGGCGCGCCTCCTCGACGGAGAGGCCGTTGAGGAAACCGGAGTTCACCATCACGCCGGTCGCAATGTCGGTAAACGCCTCGCTACCGGTGTAAGGCACACGGCTGTCTACATTTCCAGAAGGCGAAGCGTTAGCGGAGCCATCGGACTCATCGGAGTTGATTTCCCCGGCCGGCGCGACCACCTGGTAGATCGGCAGGTCGAACACCTTGGCGAAGTCGAAGTCGCGCTCGTCGTGCGCGGGGACGGCCATGATCGCGCCGGTGCCGTAGCTCGCGAGCACGTAGTCGGAGATGAAGATCGGGAGCTTGTCGCCGTTCACCGGGTTGACGCCCACGAC
Organism: uncultured bacterium; assembly: GCA_902770045.1. Taxonomy (GTDB): domain Bacteria; phylum Verrucomicrobiota; class Kiritimatiellia; order RFP12; family UBA1067; genus UBA1067. The sequence goes on along the minus strand of CACXRO010000023.1, from coordinate 21,239 downwards.
GCCGTCGAGCTTCACGCCCGTCTTCTCCTTGTTGAGCTCGGTGCGCTCAAGGTCGCTCTTCGAGGCGGCCTTCTTCTGGTACGCCTTCACTTCGTCGGCGTTCCTGACCGAGCCGTCCTCGAGCCACTTCGCGACCAGCGCGTGCTCCGGCGAGAGCACCATGTACGTTGCACCGAAGAGCGTGTCGCAGCGGGTGGTGTAGACGGTAATGACATCAGTTGAAAGGTTGAAAGGTTGAAAGGTTGAAGAGTTGCACGAATCGCCGCCCTCGCCATTCAACTTTTCAACTTTGCAACTTTTCAACTTTTCAACACCGAAGTCGACCAGCGCGCCCTCGGACTTGCCGATCCAGTTGCGCTGCATTTCCTTGATGCCCTCGGGCCAGTCGAGCGTGTCGAGGTCCTTGAGGAGCCGCTCGGCGTACTCGGTGATCTTGAGCATCCACTGGCGCATCGGCTTTCTGACCACCGGATGGTTGCCGCGCTCGGACCTGCCGTCGATCACCTCCTCGTTGGCGAGCACCGTGCCCAGCGCCGGACACCAGTTGACCGGCACCTCGGCGACGTAGGCGAGGCCCTTCTTGTAGAGCTGCTCGAAGATCCACTGCGTCCAGCGGTAGTACTTGGGGTCGGTGGTGTTCACCTCGCGGTCCCAGTCGTAGGAGAAGCCGAGCGAGCGGATCTGCTCGCGGAAGCGGTCCACGTTCTTCTTCGTGGTGACCGCGGGGTGCGTGCCGGTCTCGACGGCGTACTGCTCGGCCGGGAGCCCGAACGCGTCCCATCCCATCGGATGGAGCACGTTGAACCCCTTCATCCGCTTGTAGCGGCAGAGGATGTCCGTCGCGGTATATCCCTCGGGATGGCCGACGTGGAGCCCCGCGCCCGACGGATACGGGAACATGTCGAGGCAGTAGAACTTCGGACCGGCGCCGTCGTCCGCGGTCTTGAAGGTCTTGTGCTCGAGCCAGTACTTCTGCCACTTCCGCTCGATGGCGGAGAAATTGTATTCGCTCATTTCTGCTTCTGGTCCTCGGCGTTCTCGGCGATTGCCTTGGCGATGAGGCCGGTGACGTCGTTGGTCGCCGCCGCGACGCCGGCCTTGACTGCGTAGTAGATCGCCTTGTGGCTCGAGCTGCCGTGGCCGATGATCACCGCGCCGGAGACGCCCAGGAGCGGCGCGCCGCCGTAGATCTCGGGGTCGAGCTGGTGCTTGAGGGAGTGGAAGGCCCCTCTCAGGAGCAGCGCGCCGAGGAAGCGGAGCGGACCCTTGAAGCATTCCTTCTTGAGCCAGTACACGATCGCCTTGGCGATCGACTCGGTGGTCTTGAGGATGACGTTGCCGACGAAGCCGTCGCACACGGCGACGTCGATGTGGCCCTTGTAGAGGTCCTTGCCCTCGATGTTGCCGACGAAGTTGATGTCCTTCACGTCCTTCAGGAGAGGGAAGGTCGCCTTCGTCATCTCGTTGCCCTTGCAGTCCTCGGTGCCGATCGAGACGAGCCCGACCGCCGGAACGCCGCGGCCGAGCACCGCCTTCGAATAGGCGTTGCCCATGATCGCGAACTGCACCAGCCACTCGGGGTGGCAGTCCATGTTCGCGCCGGCGTCCAGGACCAGCAGCGGGCGCTTCGGGTTGCGGTTGGGCATCACCGTGGCGATCGCCGGCCGCTTCACGCCCGGCACCCGGCCGAGGATGAGGATCGCGCTCGTCGCCACCGCGCCGGAGTTGCCGGCCGAGACGAACGCGTCCGCCCGGCCCTCCTTGACAAGGCGCATCGCGACGTTGATCGAGCAGTCCTTCTTCTTCTTGACCGACTCCACCGGCGACTCGTCCATCTCCGCCACGTCGGGCGCATGGACGATCTCCAGCGTGCCGTTCTCGATCGCCGCCTGCGACGCGGCCTTGAGCTTTGGCGGCAGGCGGGCAAGCTCCTCCTGGATCGGGGCGAGCTGCCCCACCAGGAGAATCTTGACATCCGGAAGGCCGGCGGCGGACTCCACCGCCCCGACCACGATTTCGCCGGGGGCGTTGTCGCCGCCCATGGCGTCAAGCGCTATCCGCGTCATGCCCTTGGACGGGAAAAGGTTTTACGCCTTCACCGCGACGACCTTGCGGCCGCGGTAGGTGCCGCACTTGGGGCACGCACGGTGCGAACGCACCGCCGCGCCGCACGCAGGGCAGGTGCCGACCTGCGCGATGATGGGCTTCTCGAGCGAAGCTACGCGTTCGCGTTTGCGGCGCTTGGACACACGGTTCTTGGGACTGGCCATGACTCTATTCTCCTTGCTTCTTTGCTTCTTTTAGCTTTTCCAAGACATTCCATCTCTCGTCCGGAAGCTCTTGCGTCTTCAGGACGACCCCCGGGCAGGTCTCGGAACAGACCGGGTAAGTCGGTAGGGCGAGTATTATACTCTCTCTGAGCTCGTTAGTCAAATCGACCTCGGTGGTCTTTTCGCCGATTTCGACCGAAGTCGTGAAGTCCTCAACCTTCACCGTGTCGTCGAAGTCGCGGCCGCAGCGCGAGCAGACGAGGTCGAAGTCCTGCTCCAGCGCGCCCCGCACCAGGAGCTCGGTGCCGAAGGCCTGCGCCCGCAGCCGGTAGCGCACGCCGCCGAAGGCCTTCACAAAGCTCTCGTCGAGGTCAACGCACGCAACCTCGCCCTCGAAGTCCTCGCCTTCGGGGTCGAGCCGCGCTACATCTATGACCAGCTTCTCGTCCATTTGTGCGTATTATACCAAAAATTGTGGTGTCGCGGCTCAGCGGGGAGGCGGTGTTCGGTCTCGTCGCGGGTGACTTTGTCGCCTTCCGCGCTAAATCATATGGGGACAGGTATAATGTAGAACGGCTTTTCGCCTAACGGTGGAGAAGATTCGTTCCTTGACAACCGGCTGAATGGAATCCGACTTGCAAACATGCCAACACGCGCGCTTGCGTCGTGTGGCGCCGCGCGCGCGTTGACATGTTCACAAGTCATTTCCCCAATGGAAAAAGATCCTCCTATCTGATATACTGTGATTTGGAGCGCACTGGCCACGGTGGCCGTGCAAAAACACAAACAGACAGGAGGATCAAAATGGATAGTGAGTATTATACCACAATCGGCATGGACGTGAGCGACCGCACGACAAAGGTCTGCGTCATGGCGAAGGAGCGCGGCACGAGGCGAATCCTCGAGGAGACGACGATTCCCACGACGAGAGACGGGCTCAGGGCGTACCTCTCCGGAAAGTGCACGGGCTGGCCGGTGGTGTTCGAGACGGGCACCCACTGCCGGTGGATGAAGCGCGAAGTCGAGTCGCTCGGCATGAAGGCGATAGTCGCCAACCCGTCGAAGCTGCGGATGGTGACCGAGTCCAACACCAAGAACGACCGCAACGACGCGCGAGAGCTTGCGAGGTTCGCTCTTGCGGACGTCGGGCTGCTGCACCCGGTGCGGTTGCGGAGCGAGCGCTGCCAGCAGATGCTGCGGCTCATGAAGGCGAGGGACCTGCTCGTGAAGGTGCGGACGATGCACGTGAACGAGCTCAGGGGGTTCGCGAAGTCCATGGGGTTCAGGCTGCCCAGCTGTCCGGCGAACAAAGCGCACAGGCAGGGCAAGGCCGGATGGCCGGAAGACTTCGAATCCCTGGCATGGCCGCTGATGGACATGCTGGAGACGATAGATCTCAAGATAAGGGCCTACGAGTCCCAGATCAAGTCGCTTGCCGAATCCGGCGAGCTCAAGGACAAGATTGGCAGGGTGCGCGAAGTGTACGGCATAGGGCTCCTTTCCGGCGCCGCACTCGTCGCGTCGATCGATGCAGATCCGGGAAGGTTCAGGAAGGCGCGCGACGCGGGAGCGTACTTCGGGCTCGTGCCGAAGCAGCGGCAGTCGGGCGAGATGGACGTGCAGTGCCACATAACCCGGGCCGGATCCGGCTTCGTGAGAAGGCTCATGATCGAGGCCGCGCAGATAGCGATGCGCGAAACCGCAAGGGACACGGACGTCAAGCTCAAGGGGCACCGCATCTGCGCCAGGGGCGGAAAGATCGCGAAGAAGCGGGCGCTCGTCGCCATGGCGAGGTGCCTCGTGGTGACGGCGGTCGCGCTCCTCAAGAAGCCGGACGCCGAATACGTGCCTCTCTCCGAACGGGCACGACGGGAGTTCGAGGCGATGCGCTCTGCGGAAATGGTGGCGTAGCCGCAGACGCTGCGGCCTCGCGGACATAGGACGGCACGAAGATTTGCAGGAAAGCACAGATGTCGCGTCGCGGGTGAGTGCGGCGTGGGGTCCGCATCAATGAATGCGCGGGACAGGTAGCACCACCGCAGACGCATTATAAGATGCGCGGGAACGAACAGTTCCAGAGCGCGAATAGGAGACGGACATCACTTGCTTCCGAAATCGGCGGAGTCGCTCCGCGACGGCCTATTGACAATTGTTCTCATAGGAGACCCCAGCAATGATTTGCCGTTGCAGCGGCAGATCTGAGATGACGGGCTTAACTCCAGCATCGACGCTTCGCTGACGTCACCTGGTCAGCGAAGGATGTAGAAGAAGCCGACCGAGAGCATTTTCTCCCAGCAACCGAGGTCGATGGTTCTGTTCAACACACGCTCGTTTCCGTCCAGATCGCGCGTCACGCTGTCGGCGGGACGGTAGGCGGTGTCCAGCGTGCCGCGGCCGATGAGCTGCGAGTCGCGCTTCTGGTGCCAGTCGAAGGTTGCGTATTCTTCGCTGTTGAAGTAGGTCTTGAGATCGGCTTCCGCAGTTCCCGTAAAGGAACTGTACTTGACAAAGTCACTGTCCGTCAGCATCGTCCATGTCGCGCAGGAGGCATTCGTGAAGGCCGCGCCGCAGTAGAAGTAGCGGTCGAGGTTCGCCGAACCGATGTTCGCGGCGGCAGTGCTGGAGATAGTGCCTTTGCCGATGTAGTTGCCGTAGGTGACGCAATTCACGACCTTCGCGGCGGCGTTGTTGATATGGATGCCCGATCCCTTGCCATTGTAGTTTCGGGCCCAGCCGCCAGTCACCGTGCAGTTGACCATCGTGACCGCGCCGTTGAGATAGACGCTGGCGGAGTTGTGTCCGTCGCTGTTGTCGGTCTTGTTGTCCTTGAACCAGCAGCTGTCGATTGTCCCGCCAGTGGCGTAAAGTCCCATGCCGCAGGCCTCCGACCCTGAGAAACCGCCCCAGTTGGCCGTGCCGCCGGCGACAAGGCAGCGCTCGAGCCGTCCGCCAGACATCCAGACGTTGCCGCCGAAGCCATAGCCTTTCGAGCTGGCGGCGCGGCCGTTCTTGATGACGCAGTTGGCGACAAGACCGGCCGTCATCCGAACATGACCGCCTTCGCCGCCAAATGCACCTGTCGTTCTGAAACCTCCGCCGGAGATTGTGAGGTTGGAGACTACCGCATCCGGGTGTGTCAGCGTAAACGCGCGGAATCCGGCAACATTGTCCACGATCTCGGCATCGGCGGGATTGCTGCTTTCGCCGCGGATCGTGACGGCGGTCGCGAGGAAGCAGCCGGTGTCGTTCGATTGCGATCCCCTCAAGATCACGATGTCGACGCCGCCGATGATCGTCTTGTTCTCGGAAACGTTGTTCGTGAGCGCGCCGACCGCCGCCCCGAGCGTCGTCGCCGCCGTCTCCCGCGTATTGTACGGAAAGAGAGGCGTCGCTGAGTTGGAGTCGACGAACATCTGCGTGGGCGCCACGGCGACGCGCGCCGGCACCGTATACCAGTCCGTCCAGGTCGTGCCGCCGTCGGGCGAGGCCGAGACCCTCACGGTGAAATAACCGGATGCCGGATAGGCGTAGACGTGCGTCGTCTCGCGCGTCTCCTCTGTCACGCCGTTGCCGTAGTCCCAGCGGATGATGGTGTCGCTCGCCGGCCCAACAACGACGGCGTGGAACGTAAAATCCTCGTTTTCATGCGCACCGTAGCGATTAAGACTGCCGGCGCAGGCGAACTGCGACTGATCATATTCCCAGCAGCCGAGATCAATCGACGCGCCGGAAACGCGCTCGTTGCCGTCAAAGTCAAGCGGCGCGCAGTCAGCGGGACGATAGGCGGCGTCTACAGTACCGCGATCGACAATCGGCGTGTCGAGGCGCTGGTGCCAATCGAAGGTCGCATACTCCTCACTGTTGAAATAGGCAAAGAGATCGGCTTCCGCATTCCCTGTAAACGACTTGTAATTGACGAAATCCTGATCCGTCAGTACTCTCCAGGTCGCGCAGGAGGCGTTCGTGAAGGCCGCGGCGCAGTGGAAGTAGCGGTCGAGGTTCGCCGAACCGAAGTTCGCGGCGGCGGTACTGGAGATGGTGCCTTTGCCGATGTAGTTGCCGTAGGCGACGCAGTTCACGACCTTCGCGGCGGCATTGGCTATATGGATGCCCGAGCCAGTACCATAGTAGTTTCTGTTCCATCCGCCAGTCACTGTACAATTTACCATTGTCGCCGTACCGGAAATATAGACACTCGCCGAATTATTGCCGTCATTATTATCACTTCTATTATCTTTAAAAAAGCAGTTATCAATTACTCCTCCAGAGGCGTAGAGCCCCATACCGCAACTCTGCTTATTATTATTCCAACCGCCCCAGTTGGCCGTGCCACCAGTGACGAGGCAGCGCTCTATACGTCCGCCCGACATCCAGACATTGCCTCCGTTGCCATTGCCCTTATGCGCACTTGCACGACCGTTCTTGATGACGCAGCCCTCAACGAGACCCGCCGTCATCCTGATATGTCCACCTTCGCCACCGTTCGTCATGAGTCCGCCGCCGGAGATCGTGAGGTTCCGAACCTCCGCGCCCTCATGCGACAGCGTGAACGCGCGCTTGCCGGCAACATTGTCTACGATCTCAACGCCGTCGCGCTCTTCACCGACGATGACTATCGGCGCGTCAAGGACGAGATTCGTCTCCTTGTACGTGCCGTTTGCAACCATGATCTTAATGGACTTTGCGCCGGACGCAATAGCGGTCTTCGCATTCTCGACCGCGTTGGAAATCGTCGCGAACGGGGATTCCACGGAGCCGTCGCCCTCCGTCGCCGCTTGCGAATCCACGAAACAGCAGACGGTGAAGCTGATTGTGGTGGATTTGCCGACGTAGCCGTTGATGCCGGTGATCGTCATCAGAGCGGTGCCTGGCTTGTCGTTGTCCGTGTAGGAAACGGTGTAGTCCGTATCCTTCACGAGAAGCGTCGTGCCGTCGGCCGAATGGACGACGGGAACCGGCTCGCATCCGCCGGAGGCAAGCTTCTGGTCGGGAATCGGGTCGATTTCAAAGTCGGCGGGCACAACGGCGAAAATCACGACGCCCGAGCCGCCGTTTCCGCCCTTGCTGTTGGTGCCGCCGCCACCGCCGCCGCCACCGAGGCCGTCCACGCCGTTCGCGCCGGCGGCGGTCATGTAGCCGTTGCCGCCGCCACCCGCGCCACCTTGTCCGGGCATATAGCTGTCGTTGCTGCCGCCGCCGCCACCGCCACCGCCGCCATAATAGACTTCCTCGCCGGTGATGCTGCTCGCGATGCCTTCGCCGCCGTTGCCCGCGACTTTTGTCGATGTATTGGCCTGATAGCCCGCATGGCCTGCGCCGCCGCCGCCGCCCGTTGCGGAGGAGTTGAAAGCCGCGCCATCCGCCCCGGCAAAGCCAAATCCGGCCACGCCCGCGCCGCCGGCGGCGTTCTGGGCGCCGCCACCGCCGGAAGCGCCTGCCACGCCCGCCGTGTTGTTCCAGCTTCCGCCGCCGCCGCCGCCGGGAATGTTGAGATTGATGTCGCCGATCGTGAACATCGTCGCGCCGCCGTTGCCGCCCTTTGCATTGGTCGCGGCACTTCCCGCGCCGCCGGCGCCGACGGTGAACGCGAAGGTGTCGTTCGGGCCAATGTAACAGCCGACAAGCCCGGTCGCGTTGGTGACGCCGCCCGCGCCACCGCCGCCGCCACGGTTGTTGCCGCCGCCGCCACCGCCGCCCACGAGGAGGTAATCGGAAAGGACAAGGCCGCGCTTCGCCGTCGCCGTCTGCGCAGACGCGGTGCTCTTGAATTCATAGATGTATTTCCCGTTTGCCTCGTACCGGCGCGCCAACGTGTCGGCCGTGACAAGATTGTCGTCCTCGAGTTTCGTCGCGGTAATCGTGAAGCTGCCGCTTGCGCGCTGCCCCGCGTATTCGCCCTTGCCGGTGACGGTTACCGTGGCCTCGCCGGCGCCGTAGTTGTTGGCGTAGGCAACATCGACAATCGGACTTGCGATGTCGCCGCCGACGATCCACGTGGCTCCGCTTGTCCTGTTGGAGACGACGAGTTCAGGACGGCACGGCTCAAAGGTTTCGTTGACCTGGGTCGGGATCGGGCAGATCGTAATCCCGGCGAGTTCCTCGTAGCCGAAGCTGCCGCCGGTGCCGCTGTTGGGATAAAATGCGTTCCTCACCGTGTCGTACAACCCGGCAACGCCGTCGGCATCCCGCACGCACGGCACGAAGTCCGCCACTGCGGCGCCGCCCTCGGTGATTGTAAACGAGTAGAGTTTCATCCCGACGACGGCCTTGACGCCGGAGTAGAGACTGCCGTTGTCATTCAGTCGGAATAGGAACATGCTAGGCATGCGCCCAGTCCCTGTCGCAGCTACGAAATTAACCTTCTGCCCGTTGACCGTAAAAGTGTTGTCGGTCCGGTTGTCCACCATTTTCGTCGAGTAAAGGATGTTGGTCGATGTCAGGTATTCGGGAAGAGTGGTTTCGACAGTGCTGCTGCCGTCAGACGACCGATACGCCCGGACTTTGTTCGTCTTGGTCGGGTCGGATGTATTGGCCTTCGTTATGAAGGCGAAAGAACTTGAAGTTCGCGTCCAGTAAAGAACATTCTGGCTGCTGAAGTCCGGCACCGAGAAATGCGCCTCGATGTCCGTCATGTAGTATGGCGTAAATCCGGTGTTGATGTATTGGTTCTGGTCGGTCACGGTAATGCACGCGACCTCCGTATAGCCGTCAGGCAATGTTCCCGCCGACGCAACCGCCGCGGCAAATACGCAGCCTACGCTGCCCACGAGTTTACTCATAATGCTCATCTTGATTTACCTCCATAGTCTCATCGTTGTGGCGGAATTATAGCATAATCCACCACGCACAGCTTGCAAATAAAACTATGGATTTGCAATTATCGCCTGTTGCGAAAAACCGAAGGCGCACACCCGTATTCGCGGGCAAAGCTGTTCGAGAAGGCCGACAGCGAGCAGAAGCCGGACTGAAGCGCGATCTCCGTGACCGGACGGTCCGTCGACTGGAGCATTTCCGCCGCGCGGGCCAGGCGCTGAGTAAGCTGGTACCGCTTCGGCGAAAGCCCGGTTTCCCGGCGGAACACCGTCCGCATCCACGATGCGCTTCGCTGCGTCGCCGCGACCGCCGAGGCGACGGAACCGACTCCTGCGGAAGCGCCGCCGCCCAATGCCAGCTGCATCTTCTTGACGGCAGCCCTGGGACGCCCATCCGCCGCCAGTTCGTCGAACGCCATCGCCACCGTCTCGTAGGCCCGGGCGGCGAGGACGACTTGGCCAGCGCCGTTGCGACCCAGGTCGAAAAGTCGGCGGAACTGGCGCAGCATGAGCGGAGAATCGCCGATCTGCACAACTGGGGACGCCGGGGAAACACCAGCTTGCCCGAGAGCCGACAGCAGGCCGTCGGACGCCTCGATCTCGACCCATTCGTCGTCCCCTCCCGCGCTCTTCCGGCAATGATACCAGTGGCGGACTTTGGGAAACACGAAGATCAGCGAACCAGGCGGGACCTCCATTGCTTTTCGTCCATCCAATGGTGATACGGATGCTGCAGCATGACGTTCCCAGCATTGGGCGGAATTCGGTTGAAGCCAAGGGAATGCACGGCCATCGGCCACGACGAACCCTTGACCTCGAAATACCGGGACCAGCAGTCACACTTCTTCATGCAGTGGATTATACCAAAAATTGTAGTGTCGCGGCATTCGCTCCTGTTTCCTGTGTTTTCCCCTTGAGCCACTGGTCCTACTCCAGCATCTGCTGGTACGTCGCCCCGCGCGCGGGGCTACTTCATGCCGATGGCATAGAATGGCAGTGTGGTCAGCTCGCAGCGCCCATTGTCGCCTATGCGCACGGTCTGCCTGCTGAAACGTCCGGCGTCAAACCTGATGGCCCGGCCAAGATGCTTGTCGGCAATCATCTGCCACAGCGCCTTGAGCGAACCAGACGCTCCTGCCTTGACCTCTATAGGCATAACGGAGGAATCGTCTTCAACTACGTAGTCGACCTCGGCATTGCCCTTCGCGCCTTCGCGCAGCCAGTAGTTCAGGCGCGGCTCGTCAAAATCACCCCGCCTGAAAAAAAGATGCTGGCCGACGAACTGCTCGGCTATCTTGCCCTCGTTGACCAGCGCAATGTCGTCCATGTCCGCCAATCTCGTCCATGTCAGGCCGTTCGCATAGTTCATCAGCCCGACATCGAGGAACAGCAGCTTCCTCACCGACGGCCGCTCCTCGGCGCCAAGCGGAATCCCGTTCGAGTCCGAATGCACCACCGGGCAGGCGATTCTTGCCTTTATGAACAGGTCGATTACCGACGCCACCCTGGCAGCCCTGCTTTCTCGCGAATAATTGACGAACTTTACCTTCTCCCCGACATGGACCGGTATGGCGCGGAACACGCTCTGCATAAGCGCAAGATCGGCTCCATAGGCATATTTTGCAAAATCATCTATGTATGTGTTCACTATCCTGCGGTGCACCGCCGAAACCTCCGCGAAGTTCTGCGTGTCAAGCCATGTCTGAGCAGCCTCTGGCATACCCCCGACAAGCATATAGCGGCGCACAAGATCCATCAGTTTCCCATGGGCTGCATCTGAGACGCCGGCGACTACATTCTCCATTGAGATGGATCTGAACAGATATTCATCTGCGGCGGCGACAAACTCGCTGAAGGTAATCGGCCCCAGAAACATGTACTCAACCCTCCCAACTGGCATAGAGAAATTATGCCGGGCAAGGGCGAACTCAAGAAGAGATCCAGCAGCAACAATTGGCAGGTTTGGCATTTCCTCGTAGAAATACCTCAGGGCGTCAATCGCCTCCGGAATCGCCTGAATCTCGTCAAGGAACAAGATTCCCCCGGGCGCAGTCACATCTGATGAAATCCTGTCGGATATTTCCTGGCAAATCCGCTTGGGATCAAGCGATCGAAATGCCGGTATCAAATCAAGATTCCGGTAGAGATTGATCTCACGAAGCGCGAGTCCCTCGGCCAATGCGAAATCGCGTACAAGCGTTGATTTTCCCACTTGCCGAGCACCTCGAATAACGAGAGGATGGCGATTATGGCCTGAAAACCACTTCTTCATGCTATTTTGCGCAGTTCTTCTCATGATATTTCCCTGGTTTTATCTTAACTCCTGACTAAACAGGCCCGTGTTTAATCTGAGTTGATGATGTTTTCGTGCGCATTATATCATATTCCTCTAACACGCGCAACCGCCCGCGGCACAGGCTGGAGTCAAAGATCTTTCAGCTGTATTATGCCGGAATCACGAAATCATCATCCACCGGCAACTGGTGAGAATTCCGGTCAGTTTGCAGCCAAACCCGCCGCCGTGAGGTATAATGTAGAACGGCTTCTTTTCTGATGGTGGAGAAGAGTCGTTCTTTGACAACTGGCAGGAATATCATACGACTTGCAAACATGCCAACACGCGCTTGCGTCGAGTAGCGCCGCGCGCGTTGGCATGTTCACAAGTCATGGCGCCAAGGGACAAAAAGACCTCCTGTATGCTACAATATGATTTGGACGCACTGGCCATGGTGGCCGTGCAAAAACAACCGCAACACACAGGAGGTCAAAATGAATAATGAGTATTATACCACAATCGGCATGGATGTTAGCGACCGCACGACGAAGGTCTGCGTCATGGCCAAGGCGGGCGGCACGAGGCAGATAGTCGAAGAGACGACGATCCCCACGACGAAGGACGGGCTCAGGGCGTACCTCGCCGGGAAGAGCGCGGACTGGCCGGTGGTGTTCGAGACAGGTACGCACTGCCGGTGGATGAAGCGGGAGGTCGAGTCGCTCGGCATGAAGGCAATAGTCGCCAACCCGGCGAAGCTGCGGATGGTGACCGAGTCCAACACCAAGAACGACCGCAACGACGCAAGGGAGATAGCGAGGATCGCCCTTGCGGACGCAGAGCTGCTCCACCCCGTGAGGCTGCGCGGCGAACGCTGCCAGCAGGTGATGCGGATCCTGAAGGCGAGGGACATGCTCGTGAAGGTCCGCACGATGCACGTGAACCAGCTCAGGGGGTTCGCCAAGTCCATTGGCTTCAGGCTGCCGAGCTGCCCCGCCAACAAGGTACACGCCCTCGGCAAGTCAGGGTGGCCTGCCGACTTCGAGTCCGTGGCGTGGCCGCTCATGGACATGCTGGAGACGGTAGACCTCAAGATAAGGGCCTACGAGTCCCGGATCAGGGCCCTGGCGGGCTCTCCGGAGCTCAAGGAGAAGGTCGAGCGGGTGCGCGAGGTGTACGGGATCGGGCTTCTTTCCGGATGCGCGATTGTGGCGTCGATCGACGCTGACCCCTCCAGGTTCCGCAAGGCGAGGGACGCCGGGGCCTACTTCGGGCTCGTGCCGAGGCAGAGGCAGTCAGGCGACGTCGACGAGCAGTGCCACATCACCAAGGCCGGCTCAGCGCTCGCAAGGCGGCTGATGATCGAGGCCGCGCAGATGGTCCTGCGAAGCTCATCGAGGGACACGGACGCGAAACTGAAGGGCGTGCGGATGTGCGCCAGGGGCGGCAGGATCGCGAAGAAGAAGGCCCTCGTCGCGGTGGCGCGCTGCCTTGTAGTGACGGCGGTGGCGCTCCTCAAGAAGCCTGCGGCGGAGTATGTGCCGCTGTCCGAGGCGGCCAGGCGCGAGTTCGAGGCGATGCGCGCGGCGGCGGCGTAGGCAATCAGCGAGGTTGGCTTCGGCCTAGGATCGGAATCAACGGTTTAACGAAAAGCACAGATGTCGCGTCGCGGGAGAGTGCGGACTCGTAATCTGCATCAACGAATGCGACAGTGAGGTAGCACCCCCGCCGACGCATTATAAAGTGCGCGGGCGACGAAAGTCCCAGAGCGCGGATAGGAGATGGACATCACCTGCTTTCGCAACCAGCGGCATCGCTCCGCGATTGGCCCTTGACAATTGTTCTCATAGGAGATTACGGTGCGGACGAAATCCAAGTGGCCACCGGGACAAGGCGCCGCGGCGGCTCTGCTTAGAAGCGGTAGGTCACGGAGAAGCCGCCGGCGTGGCAGAATCCCCAGTCGGTCTCGAGGTCGTAGACCCTGCCGAGCGAGTCAACCAGGTGCATGTCGCGGCCGTCCATGAAGATACACGCGTCATCACCGACTGCTGCGTCGCCTGCGTGCAGTCCATGTCGTAGGTGTACGACACCATCCACTTCCAGTCCTCGGCGAAGTCCCAGCACGAGCCGAACGAAGCGCGCCAGGTGTCGCGCCAGTCGAGGCGCGTGTCCTTGTTGCCGCCCTGGAGGTCGAAGTGGAGGACGTCGAACTTAGACCACTGCGTCCACGAAACCGCCGCGCCGACGTGCCAGGTGGGGAAGACGTCCCAGTTGAAGCCGCCGGTGATCGACTGCGGCAGCGTGATGTCCGCCGCCGCCGCGCCCGTGCGCGACCGCGCCGTCGACGAGACCGTCTGGCGGATCGTCGCGTCCGCCTTGCTCACGTACTGCTCGAACATGCTCGGCGGAATCGCCGCGATCTGCTCCGGCGGGAGCCCTTTCTTGAGCATCTCCTGGTATGTCGCCCCCTGCGCAAGCGTCCTCACGTTGCCGTCGTTCATGTAGAGGACGTCGTTCGAGGTCTTGCCCTTCACGTGCACCTCGATCGGCGACTTGTAGACGAGACCGACCGAGAAGGTGTCGGTGATATCGTACTTGGTGCCGATCTGGAAGCCGAAGTCCTTCATCTTGTTGTCGCCGCGCAGCCGGTTGGAGAAACGCCCAAGCTCATAGCCGCTGGACGCGACCTGCGGCGTGGAGAACTGCTCGAACTCGAAGTAGGTCCACCTGAGACCGACGCCCACCGACCAGCCGTCGAGAATCTCGTAGGCGATGTTGGGCGTGAGGACGAAGCTCTGGATCGTCGTCTCCTTGGCGCTGAAGTTCAAGAGCCAGCCCTCGTCATACGCCGTGCCGAGGCCGTAGTCCGGCTCCATGCCGAAGCCGAACGAGAATCCGTGCGGCAACGGCACCGCCAACTGGAAGTGCGGCAGCATGAACATCCCGGGGTCCATCGGATACTCGCTGTACGGCGTCCCCCACTTGTGCGCATCGACCCGCCCGCGCGGATGCTCGGTGACAAAGCCGACCGTGACCTGGATGTTGGTGAGGTCGGTGAGCGTCGCGGGGTTGTTGAAGTTGGCGGAAGCATCCATCGCCTTGCCCACCAGCGCACCGCCCATCGCGTGCGAAACCGTGGAGGGCTGATAAAGCCCAAAGCCGCTGCCAAAGGCAAGGGAACTGACCGAACATGCCAGGGCGAGCGACAGAACTTTGCTTTTCATTGAGTATCCTTTTTTAGGTGTTGCGACAATTAGACACTTTTCGTCTTTTTGTCAAGTTGGTGCGTAGTATACTCTTTTCTTTGCCCGCTTGTCAATAGGGTGTATTATGATTTCTGAATTTTGTAGAAGCCTTAGCAGCGTAGCATAGAAAACTCCGATCCGTGGGGCTCTCGCTACCGCTCCGCAGAATGGACAATGCTTCGCGCGCAACATTCGTCTTGCACGGACAATCTTACCTCATTTTATATCTGCGGCTTCGCCGCAGTCACTCGTGGGGGTCTGGGGGCACGCCCCCAGATATAAGACTATCCCAAGGTGACAATGGATTGCGGTTGTCAGATGCGAAGCAGTGAAGCGGTAGCGAGAACCCCAACCATCGGAGTTTCAATTCAAAATCACAATCAGCGGACAATCTTGAGGACCGGCGCGAACTCGCACGGGCATTCGCCGGCGGCGAACGCAGGCGGCACGACGGTAAGGTCGCCGTCCTTCACCGACCACTCCACCTTGGCCGACGGCGCGCCGAGAACCGTGACCGACTTCACCGCGCCCGTCTTCACCGACAGCGGCGCGCGGCCGGCGAGGAAGGAGATGAGATAGAGGTCGCCGCCCTTGCGGGTGAAGTAGACGCTCTTGAGGCCCTTCGGCGCCTCGTCCCATTTCACCGTCGCGTAGATCGCCTCGCCGTTCGCCTCCAGCCAGCGGCCCATCGCAAGCAGGCGGTCCTGCATGATCGCCGGGATGCGGCCGTCTGCCGTCGGCCCCACGTTCAGGAGCAGGTTGCCGCCGCGCGAGACGCAGTTGACGAGCGTCTCGACGCACTTCTCGCGGCTCATGTAGTGGTCGGGCGTCTCGTAGCGGTTGTAGCCGAACGAGCTGCCGATGCCGCGGCACTCCTCCCAGGGATGCACCGCCGAGTCGCCGGACGCGTCGCCGCCCTCGAGCAGGTACTCGGTGGTGTAGTGGCCGCCGTGCTTTCCGCGGCAGTCCTTGCCCCAGCGGTCGTTCGCGACCACCGTGTCCTTCACCGGCGACTCGTTGTAGAGCCAGGCGAGGAACGCCTCGCTGCCGTGCTCGGCAGAGGTGTAGTCCCACTCGCCGTCGGGCCAGATGATGTCTGCGCGGTACTTCTCGGCGAGCTCCCTGAGCTGGGGCATGTTCACCCTGCGGTTCCACTCGCCGATCGAAAGCGCACCTTCGCCGGCGGCGCCGTCGCGTTTCGCGGGGTAGAGCGGGTTCGCGTATTCGAGCATCGAGAAGTAGAAGCCGCGCTTCAGCCCCTCCGCCGCCATCGCGTCGCAGTACTCGCGGGCGAGGTCGCGCCCGGGGCCCATCGCCACCGCGTTGTAGTACGGCGACTCGGGGCTCGGCCACAGCGCGAAGCCGTCGTGGTGCTTCGAGGTGAGCACCACGTACTTCGCGCCGGCGCGGCGGAAGAGCTTCGCCCACGCCTTCGCGTCGAAGTTCTCCGCCCGGAACTGCGCGGCGAAGTTGCCGTAGGGCGCGTCGTGATAGAGTTCCCGGTGATGGTCGAGGAACGGCTTCTTGCCCTTGAGCATAAAGCCCTGGTACCACTCGGAATAGCCGTCCCAGTGGAACTTGCCGTTCTCGGCGACCGGCGCGTACGCCGGAACCGCGTACGGACCCCAGTGGATGAAGATGCCGAACTTCGCATCCTGCCACCACTGCGGCACCGGACGGGAGTCGAGCGACTCCCACTTCGCCTCGTAGTCGGCGGACGCCATGGACGCACACGCGGCGAAAGCCGCGGCAAACACCAGTTTCCTCATCTTCTCCCCTTTCCGCCGGACGCGGCCGGCTTCGATTTCCTTGTTCTCCTGGGCGCCTTGCCCCTTCCCATCCCGAAAAGCCCGAGCGCTGCGCGGAAGTCGGCCGGCAGCGGCGAATGGACGCTGATCTCGGCGTGCGGGTCGAGCGGGTTCGGCAGCGAAAGCGTGGAAGCGTGCAGCATCTGGCGCGGCACCTGCATGAGGCGCGGGTCGCGCGCGCGCTTGAGCCCGAAGACCCGGTCGCCCACCACCGGGCAGCGCACCGAGGCGAGATGGCGGCGGATCTGGTTGGTGCGCCCGGTCTCGATGCGCACCCTGAGGAAGCAGGCGCCGTCGCCCTGCATCTCGCGCGTCACGTAGGAGACCGCGCTCTCGCCGTCCAGCTCCGCGTCGATCTTCTGGTGCTGGTATTTGAACTCGCCCGCGCCGATCGCGTGGTAGGTCTTGGACACCCGCCGCGTCCTGAACACCTCCACCGCCGCCTCGCGCGCCTCCTCGGTCTTCGCGAAAAGCACGCAGCCGGTGGTGTCGCGGTCGAGCCGGTGCACCGCCGCGAGGCCGGGAAGCGACTCCTGGGCGCGTAGGATCGCCTCCGCCGACCGCTCGTCGCCGCAGGTGAGGACGCCCGCCGGCTTGTCGCAGACGAGGTAGTTCGCGTCGGACCACAGAACGCGCACGTGGAACTTGACCGGCGCCTTGGGGACCGCCTTCGCGGTCTCCACCTCGTCGCCGCCGTTCAGCGCGTAGCCTGCGATCCAGACGCACTTGCGGTTGACCCAGACGAGGCGGCGGTCCACCAGGTCCTTCGCCGCGCGGCGCGAAAGCTTCAGCTTCGCCGCGAGAAAGTCCTGCAGCCGCCGGGGGTCTCCGGGACCGACCCTCATGCCTTGAGCAGGCTCCCCACCACGCCGATGACCTTGCGCGCGACCAGGTTGGGCGCCAGGACCACCTCGACCTCCTCCTCGGAGCCGTCGTCGCCCTCGGCGACGATTCCCGTCACCGTGCGCTCGCCGGCGAGCGCCTTGCGGAAGTTCTCGGGCAGCGGGTCGTCGTTCATGAAGTCGGAGAACGACTTCGTCTTCGCCGCCTCCTCGTCCGCAAGGTCGAACATGTCGAGGAACGCCTGGTTGACCTCGAGGATCCTGCCGTCGGCGTCGCAGGCGAAGAGCGCGGCCTGCGAAAGCTCGAAGGCGTTCGAGCGCGTCTTGTAGGAAGTCATGATCTCGCGCCGGCGCTCGATGTTGCGCACGGTGAAGACGAGGTCGCCGGGGTTCATGAGGTCGATCACCGACACCGTCACCTCGCAGGCGAACTTGGCGCCGGCCTTGTTGACGCCGTAGGCGTTCACCATCACGCGGTGGTCGCCCTCGATGCCGTGGCGGATGCGCTGCACCACCTCGGGACGCAGCCCCGGAATGAGCGTCGAGACCGGCTGGTCGAGGACCTCGTCGAGGTCGCGCCCGAAGTGCTCGACCGCCCGCGGGTTCACGTCGAGGATGTGCCCGTTGGGGTCGGCGATGATTACGGCGTCGTACATTCCCGTCAGAAACTGGCGGAAAAGCGAGCGGCGGTCTTTGGGTACAAAGAGTGACATATTGTGGATTATACCAAATCAGACTATGAGCATGCAATCACCATAGGAAAAAAACATGTACCCCGCCCGGACCGCCATCGCGTAGGCGCAGAGGACCCTTTCGCGTCCGGCGAGCGCCGAGACCATCATCAGCAGCGTCGACTGCGGCAGGTGGAAGTTGGTCAGCATCGCGTCGCAGACGCGGAACCGGTAGGGCGGGTGGATGAAGATGTCGCTCGCGCCGCTCCCCGCCGCCACCACGCCCTCGCCGCCGTCCGCCGCCACCGCCGCCGCAACCGTCTCGAGCGTGCGCACCGTGGTGGAGCCGACGCAGAACACCCTGCCGCCGCGCGCCTTGCACTCGTTGACCGCCGCCGCCGTCTCCGGCGGCACCGTGAACGCCTCGAAGTCCATGTGGTGGTCCTCGATGTCCTCGGCCTTGACCGGGCGGAACGTCCCGGGACCGACGTGCAGCGTCACCGCGACGCGCCGCACCCCCTTCGCCTCGAGCGCGGCGAAGATCTCCGGCGTGAAGTGGAGCCCGGCGGTCGGCGCGGCGACCGACCCCACCTCGCGCGCGTAGATGGTCTGATAGCGCTCGCGGTCCTCGAGCTCCTCCTCGCGCGTGCCCTCGCGCTTCACGTAGGGCGGCACCGGGGTGCGCCCGAACTCGTCCAGCAGCTCCATCAGCGGACGCCCGCACTCGAACTCGACCTTCCACATGCCGATGCCGCCGAGCGGCTTCAGGAGCCTCGCCTTCAGCTCGCCCTTGGGGCCAAACTCCGCCACCTGGCCCTCGCGGCACTTCCGCCCCGAGCCGATCATGCAGTTCCACCGGAGCGAGCCAGTGTCCGCCGCCATGTCCGGGATGTCCGTCTCGGCGTCCATCGGCGCGGCGTTCACCATCAGCAGCTCGACCGCGCCGTGGGTGTCGGGCCATTCGCCGACGAGCCGCGCCGGAAAGACCTTGGTGTCGTTGACGACCAGGAGGTCGTCCGGCGTCATGTACTCCACGATGTCCGCGATGTGGCGGTGCTCGATGACCCCGGTGTCGCGGTGCAGCACCATCATCCGCTCGGTACCGCGCCGTTCGGCGGGGTGCTGGGCGATCAGCCGCTCGGGGAGCGGATACCAGAACTGTCGTGTCTTCATTTCTCCAGAAACCTCTTTTGCGTCTCGTGTTTCATCAAAACCACCGCACCCGAATCACTCCGCCGCGGCACCGAGGAAATCGAGCTCACTGTTCCATACACCACTTCCACGCAGGAACAATCCTGATTCCATCGTCATTTCGCTCCTCGTCCCATGTCACGACCGTGCAGTCATCCACTTTGATCTCGCCCCTTGCATCTTTCATCTTTCGTAAAACTCGCGCATGACCTCTCCTATAACCGCTTTCATATCGCGCATTATATCATTCCTCTGTCATCGCCGTCAATGATTATGGCTGATTCCGGGCCGCTTCCAACTGCGTCATCTTCTTTCCTCCGCAGGAATTACCCTGTTCAGGTTCTCGGGTCTTATCTCAGCCACCGCGCCCCATGCGCGCCAGCACCCCGTTACGCGTATATTTTACCAAAAAATCCTCAACCGCAGTCAGTTGATTACACGATTCACGGTCACAAAAACAAGAATCTTACTGGCCATACGAAAAAAACCACAAACAGACAGTCCACAATAAGAACAAAAAGCATCAAAGCGTGTACAGTGAACAACTTCCTGCAAAAAAGATACGTCCATCCACTGACGACGATCCCTACGGGCGGGACGATGTTCAATAGCACAAGAATGCAGCAAATACATGTAAATCCTACCCACATCCCAGAAAGGTCTTCATAACTCAACCCCATCTCTGATGCAATGCAGAAAATCAGGTAAAGATACACTACATTCAATGTGGAACGCCACTTCCAGACTTTAAACGCCTTTTTAAACATGAGCCACGCAGCCTTGACAGTCCGCCGCCAATACAACCAGGACGACGGCATGGGCTCCAATGGGAAAAGCGTGTCAAAATCTGGCAACGAACAGCTCTTCGCAAAAAGCCTTGTAATAAGCCATATCATCAGGCAACCAAACCAGATCGGTCCAACTCCGATTAGAAATTCACCTGCCCGCCACAGAAAACTACCGTGTTTCCTCTCTATAACTACATGTCCAAGTTGATCACCGTTTGGTTTGAATGGCTCAAAGTGGAGAATCTTGGTTCCCGTCATCAAGCAACCGAGCGCGTGTCCCGTCTCGTGGCACACTACGCCAGGCGCTACCATGTAGTAATAGCCACGCCCCAACACGGACGCCCCCGCTCCTCTGATCTCCCCCGCGACCACGCACAGCAAAAATGCCAAAACCAGCATTCCGCCGAAAAGGAGCAAGAGTTGATTGAGCGCGCGAGAAAGCGTTCGCGTCAGGTAGTCGGCCATCGCTACTTAAGCAGCTCGTTGACCTTCGCGTCAAACTCGGCAGCTGTCAGCAGACCAAGGTCCTTCTGCTTCTTGAGCATGCGGATATCATCGAAATGCTCGAGCTTCTTGTTCGCCTGCGCAAGTCTTGCGTTGTAGTCCGCATCCGTGATGGCACCCATGGCCTTCGCCTTGTCGAGCTTCGCCTTGATTTCATCAACCTCGGCCTGGACAAGAGAACGCTCCTGCATAATCTGGGAATCCGCAAGCGCCTTTTCAAGCTCAATGAGTTCCTTCTCGAGTTTCATCTTTTTCTCGAGTTTTGGCTCCATCATCTTCAGCGTAGCTCCGCACCCAATGTCGGTAACTTCCTTGCCGGCGATGCAGGCGTCTACATATGCCTTGCCAATCTGAACGTATCCAGTATCTATTTCCGCCTGAACTGCAGCAATGTCGGCTTTGACAGCCGCGATCTTAGCGGACTCCTTAGCCTCAACCGTCGCCTTGCCGGTGATTTGCCCAGCACCTTTTGCTATCGAGGCGCCGACCCCCGACGCCGTCGTCTTTATCCTATCGAACAGACCCATTTTGTCCTCCTTTGTTTGATGTTCTTGTTTATGCGGCAACTTTAACCGCGAAATTCATTATATTATGCTCTGGTTCACTTTGCAGTCTCGACATCAACATACCTTACGCACGATGGCGATATTAGTTTGAACGTTTTCGATTCATCACGATTCCCAGGCTTCAGCTTCTTGAACTTCCAGACATCGTCGGCCCTGTCGACCAAGGCCCCAAACTTATGGCGATGGGGACGGGCCCTAGCAATATGAATAATCAAAAAGGAACGGCTGGCGTTCCCACCGGCGCAATGGGTGTAACCGACGGCGAAGGAG
>CACXRO010000022.1 GCA_902770045.1 uncultured bacterium | reverse complement strand
ACTGGTCGCCGACAAGGACGAGGTTCCGCCCCACCTTGCGCGTCTTGATCTCGTTCGACCGCCCCCAGCCCGCCAGCCCAGTCGCCGCGACTACCGGCCGGCCCGACGGCAGCAGCGCGTCCAAGAGCATCGTCTTCGACTCCGCCGCGTCGAACGCCTCGACGACGACGTCGCATCCGGCAAACACCTCGGGCACGTTCCCGCCGGTCAGCCGCGCATCATGGAGCTCCAGCTCCAGGTCCGGCTCCACGAGGCGCAGGTTCCGCGCAAGCGCCTCGACCTTCTTCTCGCCGACCTGGCCGCGGAAGAAGAACTGGCGGTTCAGGTTCGACTCGTTCACCTCGTCGAAGTCCGCGATCACGAACTTCCTTATCCCCGCCCGGACCAGCAGCATGGCCACGTTGGAGCCGAGTCCGCCCGCGCCGGCGATGCCGACCCTGGCGGACTCGAGGATGCGCCGCTCGCGCTCGGTCAGATAGGTGTTTGCGCTCAAATCCTCACCCTCCGGCAACGACCTTGAACGCATTCAGCTCCGCGCCCTCCTCAAGCGGCGCGGACGCCGCGGCAGCGGCGGAAAGTATGTCGCCCTTGTACTCGATGATGACCTTGTCCGCGGCGACGCCGACAGAAGCAAGAAACCCCCCGACCGAAGTCGGGGCGGTTTCCGTCTCCTTGCCCTGGTAGACTATCTTCACGAGGCCGTCCCTCATTCAAACAGCCAGGTCGAGAGGTAGCGCTCGCCCGTGTCGGGCAGGAGCGCGACGATCGTCTTGCCGGCGAACTCGGGCCGCTTCGAGAGCTCCAGCGCCGCCCAGAGCGCCGCGCCGGACGAGATGCCGACGAGGAGCCCCTCCTGCGCCGCCGCCGCGCGCGCCGTCGCGCCCGCGTTCTCGGCGGAGGCCTTGATGACCTCCGTCAAGATCGAAGTGTCGAGCACCTTCGGGACGAAGCCAGCGCCGATGCCCTGGATCTTGTGGGGACCGGGCTTGCCGCCGGAGAGGACTGGCGAGGTGTCCGGCTCCACGGCGAAGAGCTTGACCTCAGGGTTCTTCTCCTTGAGGTACTTGCCCGTTCCCGTGATCGTGCCGCCGGTGCCGACGCCGCCCACGAACGCGGCGACTTCCCCGTTCGTGCCCTCCCAGACCTCCGGGCCGGTCGTGCGGTAGTGGTAGTCCGGGTTAGCCGGGTTCTCGAACTGCTGCAGGATCACCGCGCCGGGCGTCGAGTCCCTGAGCTCGTTCGCCTTCGCGATCGCGCCCTTCATGCCCTCCGCGCCGGGCGTGAGGACGATCTCCGCGCCGTAGGCAGCCGCGAGCTTGCGGCGCTCGATCGACATCGTCTCGGGCATGGTGAGGATGAGGTGGTATCCCTTGACCGCGCTGACGAGCGCGAGACCGACGCCGGTGTTGCCGCTCGTGGGCTCGATGATCGTCGCCCCTGGCTTCAGGATGCCGTCCCGCTCGGCCGCCTCGACCATCGAGAGCGCGATACGGTCCTTGACGCTTCCGCCTGGGTTGAAGAACTCGACCTTCGCGAGCACCTTCGCGCCGCCCTTGTTCAGCTTGCCGGAGATCTCGACGAGCGGGGTGCCGCCGACCTTCTCCAGGATGTTCTTCGCTATCTTGCTCATTGTCTTTTCCTTTCGGTTGTGGTTATTATACCATTTTTCAGGTGGGTTTTCAGCGTCAGAACTGGTACTGCACGCTGAGGACGAATCCTCCGCCGACGCCGAGGCGGTCCGTCCGTCCGTCGCGGTAGAAGCGGTCCTTGTCGCCCGTGTAGGCGTATGCGCCGACCAGCGTCAGCGAGTCCGTCACGAACCACGCGACGTGTCCGTCGAAGTAGTCGTGGTTGGTGATGCCGTCGCCGACATGGACGCCCTGCTTGTACTCGAATCCGATCGCGATCTGCTCGACCGGGATGAGGTCGATGTTCGCGAACACCGCCGCGCCGTACTTGTTGTGCCCGACCACGCCGTTCACGACCTCGTCGGAGAGAAGTCCGCCGACAGAGAGGAGCACCGGTATCGGAGTCTCCTTGACGAGCTTCGTGGCGACGACGTATCCGTCGAAGCCGTGGTGCTTCAGGCCGAGCGCGTCGACCGTCTTGGAGTCGGTGTACTTGTACACGCCGCCGACGGCGAGCGCCGGGACCCAGGACGTGTCAAACGCGTTCTCGTCGAGGAAGCGCAGTTTCGCTCCGACGTTGTACTTGTTGATGGAGTTGTCGCCGTAGTTCTTGGCGTTGACGAACTCGTAGCCGCCGGAGATCTCCAGCCGGTCCAGCAACGTCACCGCCGCGCCGAGCGAGAACCAGTTGATCTCAGCGTCGGTCAGGTTGACGTACCATCCGCCGACCTGCGGCCGCGACACTATCCCGTCCAGCGCGGAACGCTCCGCGTCGTTGGTCCCGCCTCCGGAACCGTCCCATGGCCGGCCTGCGGTATACGCAAGCGGGTTGAAGGCAATGCCTCCGGTGCCCTGCAGGTTGTTGAGCGGGACTCCCGCCGTGAGTGTCGAAGCCGCCGCGACCACAACGGATGAGATTACGGTGCGGACGAATTTCCTGTTGATGTTGTTGTTCATTTTTTATGCTCCTTGTTTGGTGTTTCTGTTTGTTTTCTTATAAATGGCCCGTCCGGGACCATCCCGGACGGACCGGGGGGGGGGGGGTTAGATCGTCTCCAGCGCCCGGTCGAGCTCCGCGACGATGTCGTCGATGTGCTCGAGTCCGATGGAGAGCCGGACCAGCTCCGGCAGGACTCCGCCCTTGCGCAGGTCCTCGTCGGAGAGCTGCGAGTGGGTCGTCGAGGCCGGGTGGATGACGAGGCTCTTCGCGTCGCCGACGTTGGCGAGGAGCGAAAAGATCTCGCCGTTGAGCGCGTCCGCGAAACATCGGGCCTTCTCCGCGCCGCCCTTGACGCCGATGACAACCATCCCGCCCGCGCCGTTCGGCAGGTACTTCCTGGCGAGCTCCGGCTGGGTGAGCGAAGGATACTTCACCCACGCCACCTTCGGGTGCTGCTCGAGGTGCTTCGCGACCGCGAGCGCGTTCTCGCTGTGGCGGGCGATCCTGAGCGGCAGAGACTCCACTCCCTGCAGGAACACCCACGCCGCGTCCGGCGCGAGCGTCGGGCCCTGGTTGCGGATGCCGACCGTGAGCAGCCGGATCGAAAACGCCACTGGCTTGAGCGGCTCCGGGAGGTCGTGCGCGAAGCGGAGCCCGTGGTAGCCTGCGTCCGGCTCGTTGTAGAGCGCGAACTTGGGGTTCGTCCAGTCGAAGCCGCCTTTCTCCACCACGACGCCGCCGATGCCCGCGCCGTGCCCGCCGATCCACTTCGAGAGCGAGTGGATCACGAAGTCCGCGCCGTGGTCGAGCGCCCTTAGGAGCGGCGGCGGCGTGAACGTCGCGTCGACGACGAGCGGCAGGCCGTGGCGGTGCGCGACCTCGGCATAGCCTTCGATGTCCGCGATGTCAAGGGCGGGGTTGCCGACCGCCTCGATGAAGAGAAGCCTGGTCTTCTCGTTTATCGCCGCTTCGACGGCCCCGAAGTCGTTGACGGGCGTGAAGTTCACCTTGATGCCAACGTTCGGGAGAATCGCGTCGAACTGGCTGAAGGTGCCGCCGTAGAGGTTGCTCGCCGCGACCACTTCGTCGCCCGTGCGGGCGATGTTGGTGATCGTGAAGTAGATCGCCGCCGTGCCGCTGGAGAGCGTCTGCGCCGCCGCGCCGCCCTCAAGCGCCGCGATGCGCTTGGCGAGCACGTCGTTCGTCGGGTTCATGAGCCGCGCGTAGATGTTGCCGAGCTCGCGGAGGCCGAAGAGGTCCGCCCCGTGCTTGGAGTCGCGGAAGTTGTAGGCGGTGGTCCGGTAGACCGGCACCGCCCTCGCCTTGGTCGCGGGGTCGCCGAATGCGTCCTGCCCGGCGTGCACCGCCAGCGTCTCGATGTGGTACTTTCTGTCGCTCATTGCCGTTGCTCCTTTCCTGTGGTGGTCAACGGCGTGTATTATCTCATTTTTCGAGCGACATAGGGTAATCGGAATATTTTCCCTTATGCCATAGGCGACGCCTATGACGCCGCGCTATTCGGCCGTGAAGACCGCGGTGATCGTCGCGTCGGTCACCGGCTCGGCGAAGGCAAACGCCAGCCGCCGCGGCGACGGGCGGCCTGGGTTCTCGATTTCCTCGTGGCGGAACTTGAGCGGCGCCGAGGCCGAGACCGCGAACGACAGCGACCGCTCCGCCTTTGGATGCTTCAGGCAGAACCGCATCGAGTCCCCCTCTCGCGTCCAGTCCCGGTAGGTGACGACCGGCACCTCGAACGCGCCCGGACGGGAGAACTTCACCCGGTCGGCGATCTCGACCGTGCGGCGCTCGCGGCTGAACTTCATCGTGCGCACGACGGACACGACGGAAGTCGAGGCATAGGCGGAAGTGATGTCGATCGTCAGCGAGTCCTCGTCGTCGTCGAAGCCGAGGCCCACCACCTTCGCCGCAGCGGCGCGCCCGGTGCGCTGCAGCCTCCCGTCGGCAACCGGCACCGGATGCCCGTAGGAGTTGAGCACCTTGGACTCGTAGCGGCGATCCGAGAAGGTGCGGCGGGTGTAGACCTCGCCGCCAGGGTCGCCGCACATCGCGGCACCGTCCAGCGCAATTACGTACGACCCCAGGTCGTTGTGGTTGTGGAGCTCGTCGTTGTGCCCGCCCTTGAAGGCGATGCTCAGCCCCGGCGCGCCGCCGGAGGCCGGGGCGCGCGCGATGAGCACCTGCGCGTCCCTGAACCAGGTGCGCGGCGGCAGCACGTCCATCGTCGGCTTCGCCGGCGGCGGCTCCTGCCCGAATGCCCTGAGCGAGAACGCGGACGCGCCGCCTCCGAAGACCGGCGACTCCAGCGCCGCGGTGGAGACGAGGTCGGGCCAGACC
This sequence comes from uncultured bacterium, assembly GCA_902770045.1. Lineage (GTDB taxonomy): Bacteria > Verrucomicrobiota > Kiritimatiellia > RFP12 > UBA1067 > UBA1067. The sequence goes on along the minus strand of CACXRO010000022.1, from coordinate 20,726 downwards.
TGCCGCCCGAGCGCAAGCAGCGCCGGGGACGGGTCGCCGGCGCCGTCGGCGAAGCGCGGCGAAAGCCCGTCCTCGAGCTGGTAGCCGTAGGCGTACTCCATCACCTTCCTCGTCTTCGGGTCGGCGAAGAAGTCCACCTTGCCCCCGGTCGCCGCGCGCACCGAAAGGCCCATCATCAGATGGTGCCCGTAGCCGTAGTTCCAGTAGCCCATGCCCTCGGAGCAGTATCCGTCGGCGGTGTAGCCGGCGAGGGCGTAGGGGACGCTCCCCTCGGCGTGCGCCACGAACTCCGCCCGGAGCCGGCGGTCGGGCACCACCGCAAGCGCGGCGCGCACGACGCAGCAGTTGCAGACGCTGTTCCAGTTGTTCTTCATGTGGAACCACCAGTGCTCGTCGATCTTGCGCTTGCCGCGGGCGTGCTCCAGGTAGGGACGGAACGTGCGGCGGTCGAGCTCGGCAAGCACCTTCTCGCGCGTGGCGGCGGGGAGCGCGTCGCCGAGCCAGGCCAGGCAGTACGCGAGGTTGAACGAGATCGCCGCGCTGCCGAGGTCGATGTGCGGCTTGCCCTTGATGCACGTCTGGTTCCAGTCGTGGGCCGGCAGCACCCAGCTCTTAAGCGCACAGACGGCGTCGATGTACTCCACCGTCTTGGCGACGAACCGGCCCTTGCCCTCCAGGCATTCGGCCAAGCAGACCAGGGCGAGCCCGTTGGTGTGCCAGGTGAGCCGCCCAACGTTCGCCTCATAGTGGCTCCGGTTGCCGTTGCGGAAGAACTCCATGTACTCTTCCTCGGTCGGCTGCGGCACCGGCTCCGCGAGCAGCCGCTCCGCCCGCTTCAGGACCAGCTTCCCGAAGTCCGTCGCGGCCAGCCGCCCCCAGCTGGCGCGGTCGGTCCTCGGCGCGCCGTCGGCGCGCGGCAGCTCGGGGAGCGACGACGCGATCTCGTCGATGCGAGACGCCGGCATCTCCTCCGCCGCGGCGGCGGACGACAGCATGGCGGCGGCCAGCGCGACAACGCGCATTGCGGTGACTGATTTCATCTCCTTTTCTCCCCCTTCCTCTCCTCCATGAAGAACACCTTGTCGCCGACGCGGCAGCGGGGCGCGCGGAAAGTCGCCCACTCGCCCTTCCCGACCGACTCGAGCCGCTCGTCGTCGCGCCGCAGCTCGTCAATCTCGACCTCGACGACCCCGGTGGTCGGCCCGTGGATCTGCACCGCGTCGCCCACGGCGAGCGGATGGTCCTGGATCTGCACCTGCGCGATGCCGGCCTTGAGGAAGTAGTCGACCACGATCCCGGCGTGGCGCTTGACGAGCGTCGAGAGCGAGTCCTGCGAGTCGGCGAACTGGTCCACCCCGGGCCGCCCGAAGTAGAGCCCGCGCGAAAACTCGCGGTGGAAGACCTTGGCGACCTCCGCCTCCAGCTCGGCGACGAGCTCCGGCGTATACTCGCCCGCGGCGATCGCGTCGACGGCGCGTCTATATGCCGCCGTCACCGTGTGCACGTACTCGGCGTTGCGCGCGCGCCCCTCGATCTTGAAGCTCGCCACCCCGGCGTCGACGAGCCGGTCGAGGAAGGCGAGCGAGCAGAGGTCCTTGGCGGAGAGGATCGTGCGCGGCTCCACCACGAAGGCCGTGTCCGACTCGTGCACCGGCTTCCCGTTTTCGTCCTCGTAGAGGTCCACCGCCTTCACCTCGAACCGCCGCCGGCACGGCTGGCGGCACTCGCCGCGGCACGCGCTCGCGCCAAAGGCGTCGTGGCTCATGAAGCACCGGCCCGACTCCGCCACGCACTGCGCGCCGTGGACGAAGCACTCGATCTCCGTCGGCGCCGCCGCCGCGGCGATCGCCTTCACCTCGCCGAGCGTGCACTCGCGCGCCAGCACCACCCGCGCCGCGCCGTGCGCCGCGAGGAAGCGCACCGCCTCGGAGTTGGACACCGACATCTGCGTCGAGACGTGGAACGGCACCCCGCGCTCGCGGCAGAGCGCGATCACGCCCCAGTCCGAGACGATCGCCGCGTCGACGTACGGCTTCGCCGCGTCGAGGACGCGCGCAACCTCCGCAGTCTCGCCCTCGAACATGATCGCGTTGAGCGCGAGGTACGCCTTCGCGCCGCAATCGCGGCAGCGGCGGGCGATCTCGGGGAGATCCTCCTCGCGGAAGTTCACCCCGCTCCTCGCGCGCATGTTGAAGGTGCCAAGCCCGAAGTAGACCGCGTCCGCGCCGGCGTCGAGCGCGGCCTGCAGGCAGGTGAAGTCGCCCGCCGGAGACAGCACCTCCGGCCTGCGCGCGCCATGTCCTTTCCTCGCCGGCACCGCCCTACTTTCCCCTTCTCCAGTCGTCGAGGCCGTCGGCGATGGCGGCGGCGACCTTGGCGCGGCGCTCGCGGCTCCAGCAGTCGATCTCGCCCTCGGGAGTGGTGACGAAATCCGCCTCGACGAGGCAGCTCGGGATCTCCGGGTTGCGCGTCACCGCCAGGTTCCCCTTCATTACGCCGTTGTTCTTGAGGCTCTCGCCCAGCGCCGCGGCCATGCGGCGGTTGACGGCCGCGGCCAGCCGCTCCCCGATCTCGTTCCAGGCGTAGACGCAGTGGTAGCGCAGCTTGCGCGGGTCCTTGTCGATCGGCGGCGCATTGTGGTGAATGGAGACAAACGCGTCCGCGCCCTCGCGGTGCGCGACCCTGGGGCGGTCGTAGAGCTTGGGGAAGGAGTCGTCCTCGCGCGTCATCACCACCTTCCAGCCGCGCTTGACGAGCTCCGCCTTGACCGCCAGCGCAAGCCGCAGGTTGGCGTCCTTCTCCGGCAGCGAATGGGGGGAGAGTGCGCCGGTGTCGTTCTCGCCGTGGCCGGGGTCGATGACCACTACCGGCACGCGGTCAGGATGCTCGGACGGATGCGGGCGCGGCGTGTCGCCGGCGTAATCGAGCTTCTTGTACTCCGGCTGCGTCACCTTGTCCACGACCTTGTCGAGGAGCGGCGGCTTCGGCGCGACGACGACCACGATGTTCGTCTCCGCCGCGGCCTCCGCCCCGGGCTCGGCGCAGGAGACCGAGATCGTGTTGGTGCCGGGCTTGAGCTCGGCCATCGCCACCCATCCGCCCTGCGGGTGGACGGGGAACGAGCTGCCCGAGACGACCACGTTGGTCGTGCCGGGGGCGGCCGCGCCGAGCACGTAGCAGCGCTCGACCGAGGGCAGCGCGGCGCCCGGGCGCGGAAAGGCGACCGAAAGCGCCGCGAGGATGGCCGGAACCGTCACCGCTCAGTCGGCGAAGAAGCGGTACTCGGTGCGGCTGCGCAGGGTCTCGCCCGGCTTCAGCACCGTGGTCGGGAACTCGGGGTGGTTTGGCGAGTCGGGGTAGTGCTGGGTCTCGAGCGCCACGCCGGCGAACTGCACCAGCTTCGCGCCGGCCTTCTTCGCGTCCATCGTGCCGTCCATGTTCTGCGCGCCGTACATCTGCATGCACGGCTCGGTGGTCCAGATCTCGAGCCGGCGGCCGGAGACCGGGTCCTTCATCGTCGCGGCCGGGTGGAGGACTCCCATTTCGCCGCGGAGCACGAAGTTGTGGTCGTACCAGTTGTCCATCGGCTTCAGGTGCTCGTTCTTCGCCATCCAGTCGGCCATCGCGCCGATCGCGCGCGAGGTCGTGAAGTCGAAGCCGGTCCCCTTCACGTCGAGGTCCTTGATCGGAATGAGGCCGTCGTCGACGTCGGTGTAGCGGTCGGCGAAGATCTGGAGCTCCTGTCCGAGCACGGAGCCGCTCGCCTCGCCGGCGAGGTTCCAGTAGGAGTGGTGGGTGAGGTTGAGGATCGTCGGCTTGTCGGTGGTGGCCTCGTACTCGACGGACCAGACGTTGTTCGGCAGCACGCGGTAGCGGACCTTGCAGGTGACGGTGCCGGGGAAGCCCATCTCGCCGTCCTTGGAGACGTACATGAGCTCGAGCCCGCGCACGCGCGGCTCGCGGAGCGGCTTCACCGCCCAGATCTGCGCGTCCCAGCCCTTGGTGCCGCCGTGGATGCAGTTGTGGCGCGGCGGCTTGTCCTCGTTCACCGGCAGGGTGTACTCCTTGCCGTCGAGGGTGAACTTGCCGTCCTTGATGCGGTTGCCGAAGCGGCCGATCAGGGTGCCCATCGAGAAGCCGTTGCGCTCGTACTCGCCGGCGGTGTTGAATCCGAGGGTGACGTCCTCGAGGTTGCCGTACTTGTCCGGCGCGTAGCAGCGCACCAGGCGGCCGCCGTAGTCGGAGACGTCGAGGATGAGCCCGCCCGCGCCCTCGATGCGGTAGAGCTTCGTCTGGCGGCCGTCGGAGAGCGCGCCGAAGCTGCGGTGCTGCATCATCGGGAAGCGCATGCCGCCGGGAGGGAACGGGCGACCGGGGTGCATGCCGGGGCGCGGCGGGCGGGCGCGGGGGCCGACCGCCTCGATGGCGGGTGAAGTGGCCGCGGGCGCGGCGGGGGCCGGGTCCTGGGCGAAGCAGGCGCAGGCAAGCGCCGCGGCGAGGACGGAGACGACTGGCTTTTTCATGTGGTTTTTCCTCCTTGGTTTCCTTGAAATCGTGAGCGGCGCTATGCGACCGCGAGCATCGCCTCAATCGCGCGGCGCGCCCTGTCCGCGGTCTCGGCCGGCACCTCCACCTCGACGCGCATCTCCCGGAGCGACTCGCAGAGGTTCTGGAGCGTGTTCTTCTTCATGTTCGGGCACACCGCGCGGTCGGAGACGGGATAGAACGCCTTGTCCGGGTTCTCCTTGCGCAGGCGGTGGAGAATGCCGGTCTCGGTGCCGACCACGATCTCCGGCGCGGCGCTTTCGCGCGCGAAGCGGCACATTCCGCCGGTGGAGAGCGCGTGGTCCGCCGCGGCGCGCACGTCGGCGGCGCACTCGGGATGCACCAGCACCGGCGCGCCGGGATGGGCGGCGCGCGCGTCGGCGACGGCCTTGGCGGTGACAATCTGGTGGGTGGGGCAGTAGCCCGGCCAGAGCGTGTAGGAGCGGCCGAGCAGCCCGGCGATGTGGCTGCCGAGGTGGCGGTCGGGCACGAACAAGATCTCCTCGTCCGGCGCGAACGCGCGCATCACCTTCTCGGCGTTGCCGCTCGTCACGCAGATGTCGCACTCGGCCTTTACCTCGGCGGTGGAGTTGACGTAGCAGACCGCCTTCGCACCGGGATGCTTCGCCTTGAGCTCGCGGAGCTGCGCGGCGGTTATCATGTCCGCCATCGGGCAGCCGGCGGACGGATCCGGCACCAGCACCTTGCGGCCGGGGTTGAGGATCTTGGCGGTCTCGGCCATGAAGTAGACGCCGCAGAAGACGATGACGTCCGCCTCGACCTGGGTGGCGCGGCGGGCAAGCTCGAGCGAGTCGCCGGTGAAGTCCGCCGCGTCCTGCACCTCGCCGCGGCAGTAGTTGTGGGCGAGCACCACCGCGTTCCGCTCCCGCTTGAGCCGGGCTATCTCTTCATTGAGGTCCATGCGCGTATTATACCATATTCGCGGCCCGTGGTTCGCCGCCTACTGCAGCCCGCGGGCGATGGACCAGGCGACGGGCGCGGCGGCGGTGAGCCCCACGACCGTCTCGTCGCCGTAACCTCCGGCGACATGTCCGCACCAGACGGCGACCACGCGGCGCGAATCCCAGAGAACAGTCCAGGCGTCGCCCCAGTCGGAGCTGGTGCCGGTCTTCCACGCAAAGCGCGGCAGCAGCGCGTCGGCGACGTGCCCGAGCGCAGGCTGGCTGCGCTCGGGTCCGGAAAGCATCTCGTAGACAGCGCGGCCCGGGGCCAGATCCTCGCCTGCCTCCGGCGCGAAGCGGCGGTATGCGCGGGCAAGCTCGAGCAGCGACACCTCGACGTCGCCCACGGCCAGTCCGAGTCCGTAGTCCTCGAACGGCTCCTTCACGCCGCTGAAACCAAGCTCGACGAGCCGTTCCGCGAAGCGCCCTACGCCGATGCGCGAAAGAAGGTCGATGAACGGGATGTTGAGCGACATCACCAGCGCGTCGCGCATCGTCACCTCGCCGCGGAAGCGCCCGTCGAAGTTCTGCGGCCGCCAGCCGGAGTAGTCACGCGGCGAATCGTCCATCAGGTCGCCCGGCTCGGCGTAGCCGAGCTCCATCGCGAGCTCGGCGAGGAACGGCTTGAGCGTGGAGCCGGCGCTGCGGCGCGCAACCGCGGTGTTGACCTGCGCGCAGGCGCCGCCGCCGAAGTAGTCGCCGCTCACGGCCATCGCCTCCACCTCGCCGTCCGCCGCGCGCACCACCACCGCGGCGACATCGTACCCGCCGCGCCGCGCCGACGCCGACACTGCGCGCTCGCAGATTTCCTGCGCCTCGGGATCGAGCGCCGAGCCGTCCACTCCGGCGGCGAGCGCCCAGTCGCAGTAGTGCGGCGCACGGAAGGGACGGCGCACGGACGCGACGCGCGGCACCACCGCCTTCGCCGCGGCGACCTGGTCGGCGTCGGCGAGCCCCAGCGCGAGCATGCGCGCAAGCACGTAGTCGCGGCGCGCGAGCGCGGCGGCGAGCGCGCGGTCCGGACGGAAGCGCGAAGGCGCCTGCACGATGCCGGCCAGCAGCGCCGCCTCGCCGAGTCCGAGCGACTTCGCCGGATGGCCGAACCACCCTTCCGCCGCAGCCTCGATGCCGACGAGGTTGGAGCCGAACGGCGCGCGGTTGAGATACTGCGAAAGTATCCAGCGCTTGTCGCGCTCGCGCTCCAGCTTCACCGCCATCACCGCCTCCCGCGCCTTCCAGAGGAACGTCTTCGGATGCGGACGGATGAGCCGCACCGCCTGCATGGTGATCGTCGAAGCGCCGGAAACGCGCCGGCCGCCGCGCAGGTTCTGCCACGCCGCGCGGAGAACGCTGCCCGCGCGGACCCCGCGGTGACGCCAGAACTCGCCGTCCTCGGCGGCAACGAGCGCCTTGACGATCCAGTCCTCGGGATCCGCCGCGTAGGTGGGGCGGCAGTCCCGGCCCTGGTCGTCCAGCGTGACGCGCAGGATCGCGCCCGAGGAGTCCCGCAGCACCTTCCCGCCGGGAAAGCGCTCGGACTCCTCGCGCGGCCAGTCAACGCCGAACCACAGCGCGACCAGGGGCGCGGCGAGCGCGCACGGCAGGAGCGTACATAGCCTCCACCGCCACGCCCGGAAGCGCGAACTCGCCGGCCGTGACCGCGCGCACGCGGTAGCTGAACCTGACTTCATGGTCCTTCTCCATCATGAACCTCTTCGAGAAAACGAGCATGCGGTCGTCGCGCGCGTCGTAGCGCATCACCCAGTTGGGAACGCGCTCTCCCTCCTCGCCCGCGTACTCGAGGCCCGCGGCGAAGAGATCCTCGATCACCAGGTCGCTGAACCAGCGCGTCTCCTTCGCGGTAAGGACTACGTCCACCACCAGCAGATCGCCGCGCCGCAGGTTCGCGAGGTCGGCCGGCGTGCCGCCGAGGGTGCGGAATTCGCGGCGGACGTCGATAATGTTCGACTCGTCGCGCACCTCCTCCGGCCGCGGCAGCTCGAGCCGCCTCCACGACGCGAACGCCGCGCCGGGCGGCGCGGGATGGCGCCGGTAGTACTCGCCCAGCGCCATCAGCGCGTGCGCGTTGTCGCAGGTAGTGCCCCACGAGCAGGCCGCGCGGTCGCGGTGCGACTCGAGGTAGGCCACAAGCGCGGCGACGGACTCCTCCTCGCCCGACTCGAGCGCGGCGAGAAGCGAGAACGCCGCCTCCTTCACCGAACCAGGCGAGGACGCGTTGCGCGCGAGTTCGCGGGCGCGCTTCATGTCGCCGGTGCACACGTAGGCGCGGGCGAGACGCGCGCGGGCGAGCGGCGCGAGCCTGTCACGCGCGTCGTAGAGCAGGTTCATCCGGTCGGCCGCCGGTTCGCCGGCGAGCGCGAGCGTGTGGCAGGCGTAGGCGGCGACTGCGTACCCTCTCGTCGCCCACTCGCGCAGGAATCCCATGATCCGCTCGCGCGCCCAGTCGGGCGGCTGCGCTCCGGCGCGCATGGCCTCGACGAGGAAGTGCGCGGCATAGAGCGGCACCTCCTTGTCCCACGGCTCGTAGTCGCAGTCCGGCCACATCGTGAAATGCCCGCCCCTGATCATCGACACGACGCGGCGGACGCCGGCCTCGGCGAACTCCTCCCTGCCAGGCACTCCGAGCAGCGGCAGAACGCGCGAGCAGGTCTGCTCGAGACAGCCGTGGGGATAGTCTGCGAGCCAGCGGTAGGCCGCGGCAAGCTCGCCCGCGCGCGACTCGAAGACCTTGCAGAAGGTGATCTCGTTGCGGCCGCGGAACTCGCCCTCCTTCGGACGCTTCGCGTCGCAGCGCTCCACCCAGTTCGTCTCGCGCCAGGCGACGGCGGGGCGCACCGGCAGCAGGATTTCGCGACGGTGGGTCTGCCCGCGGAAGGCGTACTCGAACTTAAGGCGCATCTCGCCCGGCTCGTCCTGCGCGGTGACGAGGGCGAAGATGTTGGTCTCGATTCCGTCCGCGGAAACGAAGAGCGAAGTCTCGAAGCGGTCGCCGGGCGCAGCGAACCGCGGCGCGTCCGGCTGCATCACCAGCGCCGGGCGCACCTTGCGCACGGCCTTCGCCGCGCCGGCCGCGCGCTGGTTCCAGGCAAGCGCAGTCGCGCGCACCTCGCCCGCGAAATCGCCAATGTCGAAGACGACGCGGAACACGCCGTTGGTGGGCTTGACGCCGCTCCTGAAAAGAGCCAGGGGACGGAACCTGCGCGTCGGCTGGGGGCTGATGCGGCCCAGCATGTCGGCGTCCGCGCCGCCGCCCATCTTCGCGCCGCCGATCGGCCCGACAATCGCCTTCAGCAGGCGGTTGTAGACGTCGTAGAGCGAGCGGTCCGTCGTGCGCGCGCGGTTGAACCAGCCGTCCGGGTCGGGCACCGGCTCGGCGGTGAGGATGTTGATGCCCTCGTCGACGAGCGCCACCGCCGCGTCGGTCGCCCCGGGCGCGGTGAACTCCACCGCCACCAGTCCCTCGCGCCCCGCCACCGGCTCGCACTTCACGGCCACCGGCACCTTTTCGGGCGGAATGACGCGGACGGTGGCCACGGCGTTCACGCGCTCGAGCGGCCGCACCACGCTGACGGTGACGTCCACGTTCGGCGCCCAGCCAGGCTCCACCGGACGCAGCGCGATCTCCGCCGTCGCGTTGGTGAGCGCAATCACCTCAGTATAGACCGTGCGGTCGCGGTGGACGGCGAGGAGCGCGGTGCCGGCGAACGGGGACTTGACGGTGAGGCGCGGCGTTTCGCCGGCGCGGTAGGCGGCGCGGTCGAGCGCAAGCTCCAGCGATGCGCGGCGGCCACGTCCACCGCCGTACTCGGCGTATTCGTACTCCGAGCTCGTGTACCAGAAATCACGGGAGAAGGCGACGTCCGTCCACGGATCGGCCACCGTCAGCCGCCAGTTGCCGCACCTGTCCATCGGCAGCTCCACCTCCGCCTTGCCCTCGGAATCTGTGTCGACCGTGAACTTCAACTCGGGTCCCGTCGTCCCGCTGCGATCTTCGCTGCGAAGCGACACCTTGAGCTTGCGGACGCCGGCGAGCGCCGTGCCGTCCGGAGCGACGCAGGCAACGCGCACCTTCGGCGCCTTCCTGTCCGTCGGCGCGGCGAGGACCGGCGGCAAATCGGAACCGATGTAGAACGGATAGAAGTGGCGGCGCTCGGTGCGCCTGACCGTGACCGGGCGGCCGCCGTCCTCGATCACGGTCACCTCCAATGACATCCCGATCATCTCCGCCGGACGCCCGCAGTTGGCGGGATAGCAGATCGAGAAGGCGCAGCGCCCGTCGTCGTCGGTCACGAGGTCCTCTTCGCGGGTGAAATTCGGCCGGATGTAGTCGCGGTCATTGCCGAACGACCAGCCGTCCCAGCCCTTGGGGGAGAACGGCTCGTCCTCGAAGGCAACCGCGGTCTGGCAGGCAAGCGAACGCGCCGCGCCGCCAAAGAGGTGCTCGGCGGATATCTCGTAGCGATTGGTTTCCTCCAGGGGACGAAGCTTCACGCGGATCTGCGGCGGCACGAACTCCTCGACGCGGATGTCGCGCTCGCCGAGCAGGGCGCCGTCCTTGCCGGGCAGGCGCAGCTGGACCGTCCAGGTGCCGCTTGGCTGCTGGGCCGGCACCGAAAGCGCGGAGCATGTCACCGCCCCGGAGGCGTCGGTACGGACCGGAACGGTGCAGAACGGCTTGCCGCGGGGACTGACCAGCACCAGCGAAAGCTCGTGGACCCTGCCGTCCGCCGCAGGCCGCGCTCCGCCCGCCTGCCGCACCAGCGCCTGGACAAATATCGTTTCGTCGTGGCGGTAGATGCCGCGCTCCGTCCAGACAAACGCCTCGCCCGCGCCGTGCGCGAGGTAGTTGTCGCGCCCGCCGCCGGGACATATCTCGCTTGTCTCCATGCGCGGGACAAGGGACATGAAGGCGCGGTCACCGCCCTTGACGGCGAGAATGCCATAGGGCTCGGCGGCAATCGGGGGCTCGAGGCAACAGAGCCCGTCCGCGCCTGTCGTGGCGGAGGCAAGGAGCCGGTTGTCGCGCGAATAGGCCTCGACGCGGACGCCTTCGACCGGGACGGCGTTGGTGAGCGAGGTCACCCAGACCGAGAGGTCAGGGCCGTCCTTGCGCACGTGGAGGCCGAGGTCGGTCATGCAGACGACGCGGCGGTAACTCCAGCCGGAGTCGACATAGGTGGCGTGGACGCCTGGCGGCGCGTAGACGACATCGGCCGAGAAGCGGATGTCCGGCGAGGTTATTAGGGCGAGTAGCAGCGGCAGTATGTTCATTTATGATTTCCTTTCTACATGCTACTCGCAGCCAAAAAGGAAATCTTACACTCGGCGCCAAATTCTCAGCACCTTGCCCAACCGCCTAACCATCAAACCGCCGCGCAAACCGCCGCGCAAAGTGCCGCGCGAAGATCATATGCAGAAGGATCCTTTTTGCCTCAGAGAAGTATCGCGGCCGACGACTTCATTTTCCGCCGCGCCACATCCAGTCTGCGACGTCCATGTAGGCGTTCCAGTCTTCAAGAAGCATGTCGTGCCCGCCTTCGCGCACATGGAAGCTCACGGGGCCCACTATTGCGCCGCCCGAGCGCGGCATTTCGGCGGGAAGCGGCGTTTCAAGCCCGAGAAGGCGCCAGACCGGCGCAGCGGCCGCAACGCTCAGGTACTCGCCCTTCGGGTCGGCGCGGACATCCTTCGTGGCGACGCCGACGGCAATCGTACGGGGCGCGACGAGGGCGACGACCTCGTGCTGGTCGTACGGGAGCGATGCCTCGCGCCCCCACGCCTCGGCGAACGGCTCGGTGAACCAGAAGGCATCTGCCCTGTTGTCGCGGTGCGTGAGGTGGTCTTCGATGACCTCTCCGAACTCTCGCCTGTGAAGCGCGACGCCCCCGCAGCCGGAGTTGTTCGGGCAGACGAGCTTGAACCTCTCATCGACCGCCCCCGCCCAGAGGGCCGTCTTGCCAAGGCGCGAATGGCCGGCGACTGCGGCCTTCGCCGCGTCGATGCGGGGCTCCGTCTCGCAGTAGTCGAGCATTCTCGAAAGCCCCCACGCCCAAGCGCTGATCGGCGTGTACCTGTACTGCGGGCCGTCGACGTCCTGCTCGTCCATGAAAAGGGCAAGCGCCGAATAGCCGCCTGCATCCATCATGTCGGGATAGAACTCGTGGTAGCACGCAGTACCGACGGCGTATCCGCGGCTCAATATCTCCCTGTACGGCCAGCGCCTCGCGCTAAGGCCCCTCTTCGCGCCCTGCTCGAGTTGCGGCCACTTCCAGAGCTTGCGCATGTTCTTCACGGGCTTCACGCGCCATTCAAGAGGCGTTACGTCCTCTTCGACGGTCGTCGCCTGATTGCCGTTGAAGTTTAAGCAGAGAAAGACCGGCACGGGGCCCTTGGCTGCGTTTGGGATGTAGAGGAGCATCGTCGCCGAAAGCGACTTCCCGTTCGGACCGTAAAACGTAAACATCGTCTCGCGGCGCGTGGCAAGGCCGGCAAGCGCGTCCTTCTTCTCGGAAATAACCTTGGCCTCCACCTTCGCAGGCGGCGGCAGTGGAAAGCCGTATTCGTTCTCGGCAATGAGCTTTAGAACCTCGGCGCGACGGCTCCTGCGCCATTCATCGGCGGAGACGCGTTTCCCAGAGGCGTCGACGAGCGGGTCCGGCAGGGTGTATCCCGGCACTTTCGACTCGTCGAAGTTGCGTTCCTTCACCATCTCCGAAAACGGCCTCGGCTTCCACTCGCCGCGCCTGCCGTCGTAGAACGCGGCATGCGCAGCCAGTGCGCCGACTGCGAAAATCGCCATGACAATCTCTTTCATGCAATGGCATTCTACCATAACATCCGATGACAGTCCCTCACTTCCCCACGGGCGAGACGCAGATCCGCCAGGAGACCGGCTCGTTCGGGTCGAAGCGGTACTTCTGCATCGGAGCCGGGCCGCAGCTGCCGCCGCCGAGTCCGGTCTGCCGGACGTCGAGGTTGAGGTACACCTCCGGGCGCGCGACAAGCGGCGCGCGGAAGCGCTTCTGTCCGGCGCGGTGGCGCGAGAATTCGAGGTCCTCCCAGGTGTAGTGCAGCGCCTGCACGAACATCGGCTCGCTCGCCGCAAAGCGCACACCGCGGCCCGAGCCGTCCTTTAGCTCCACATACCTCACGTCCGCCTTGCCGCCGCAGTCCTGCGGCCGCACATACTCCTCGAACTCGTCCGCCACCGTCGACTTCCAGAGCCCCAGGAACGACCCGGTGCAGCGGTCGATGTAGTTCTCGCGCGGACCGCGCCCGTAGTACTCGACGCACTCCAGGTCCTTGTCGAGGACGAGCGAAAGCCCCAGCCGCGGCACCGCCGGCGGAAATTCCCCGTGCGGCACCGCCTCGTTCGCGACCTCGACCGAGCCGTCGGCGCGGAAGGTCCAGACGGAGCGGTGGGTGTAGCCGGCCGACTTCATCCCCGTCACCTCCACCTCGCACTTCACCCGGCCGTCCTCGATCACAATCGGCCGCGCGTGCCAGGAAAGCTGGGTGAGCCCCTTCGAGAAGAACCCGCCTCTCTTGCGGTCCTCGCGCCACGCGTCGCCGTCGCGCATCCAGCGGTCGTTGTCGGTGAACGCGCGCGCGCAGGTGAGCCGCGGACCGGCGGCGACGCCGGGCGCCGGATCCTTCAGAATGACGCGGCCGGCCATCGACAGCGCCGAGAGGGTGCCGGTGGTGCGCGAGAACACCGCCTTGGTGCCGCCCGCGACGACCGTCACCGCGTCTGCGGTCTCGGTGATCTCGGGCCGATACGCGCCGCCCTCGGGCGCGGCGGGCGCGAAGCACTTCGCCTGCTCGCCGGAGAGCGCCACCTGGTTGCGCGCGACCACCCAGCCCTTCTTCGCCCATAGCGTGTCCTCCTTGGTGAGGAAGTCCACCTCGACGAACAGCTCCGCGCCGGGGGCGGTGCGGGACATCGCCTCGGCGAGCCCCGGCATCGTGAAGCGGCAGCGGGAGAGCGGATCCAGGGCAGGCGGCACGAATGCGCCCACCTCGATGACGGCGCCGTCGGCACGCAGCCGCCAGAGGCCGTCGAAGGCGTCGGCACGGGTGAAGCAGTTGCGGTTCCAGAGCTCCAGCACCACGGCGCGCGGGTTGTCGGACGCCCGCTGCGAGCGCGTCACCACGAGGTTGCGGTAGACGTGGCCGACCTCCACCAGCTTCGCGCTCACGCGGCGGAGCGGGTCGACCACGCCGTTGCAGCAGAACGGACCGTCGTTCGGCTCCTCGTCCCAGTCGCCACCGTAGGCGAAGAAGCGCTCGCGGCGGCCGGTCTTCGGATCGACGCGGTCGGTGTACTTCCAGAGCGCCTGGTCCACCCAGTCCCAGATGCACCCGCCGACGAGCGACGGATGGGCGTAGATGACGTCCCAGTACTCCTGCAGGTTGCCGACGGCGTTGCCCATCGCGTGCGCGTACTCGCACATCAGCATGCACTTGCCGGCGGTGTGCCCGGAGATCGCGTAGCCCTCCCCGCCGGACTCGCTCTCGACCGAGCCCGCCTTTGCGTCGCCGAGCTTGCCGCGCTTCTCGAGCCACTCGACCGAGGGATACATCGTCGAGTCGATGTCCACGTCGGCGTTGCCGCGCTCCCAGTGGATCGGACGCGTCGAATCCGCCGCGCGAACTGCCGCGGCCGCGTTGCGGAAGCAGTCGCCGTGGCCGGTCTCGTTGCCGAGCGACCAGATGGTCACCGAGACGTGGTTGCGGTGGAAGACGGCGTTGCGCTCGTTGCGCTCAACGATCGCGTGGTTCCACTCCGGGAAGAGCCCGAGGCCGTCCTGGCCGTAGCCCGGCTCGTGCGCCTCCACGTTCGCCTCGGCGATCACGTAGACGCCATAGCGGTCGCAGAGGTCGTACCAGCGGTGGTCGTCGGGGTAGTGGCAGGTGCGGACGGTGTTGATGTTGTACAGCTTGAAGAGGGTGATGTCCTTCACCATGCCCTCCATCGAGACGGTGCGGCCGTTATCGGGATCGCACTCGTGGCGGTTGACGCCCTTGATCTTGAGCGGCTTGCCGTTGACGTAGAAGGTGTTGCCGACGACCTTCTGCTCCTTGAAGCCCACCTTCTTCGAGCGGATGTCGCCAGCCTTCCTGAGAACGAGAGTATAGAGGTACGGGTCCTCAGCCGACCAGAGGCGGGGGGAGGATAGTCTGATGGTTGGGGGGTTAGGTTGTTGGCTGGTGAGGTGTGCGACGGGCTTGGCGTCGGCGTCGTAGAGATCGGCTGACCATTCGCCGTCGATGCCCTCGACGGAGAGCGTGGCCGACTTGTAGTCCCTGGCGAGCTTGGTCCTGACGGCGAAGTCCCAGATGCCGTCCTTAGGCTTCGACCAGACGGTGACGTCGCGGAAGATGCCGTGGTAGCGGAACATGTCCTGGTCCTCGAGGAAGCTGCCGTCGGACCACTTGAACACCTCCACCGCGAGGACGTTCTCCTTGGCGGGGTCGGGGTCGAGGAGCGCGGTGACGTCGAACTCGCTCGGGAGCTTGGAGTCCTCGGCGTAGCCGGCCTTCCGGCCGTTGACCCAGACGGTGTAGGCGGAGTAGACGCCGTCGAAGCGGAGGATGACGTCCCTGCCCTTCCACTCCGCCGGCACGGTGAAGCGGGTACGGTAGCTCGCGACGGGATTGTAGTTCGGCCGGTCGGTGTCGCGGTCGCGGATCGAGGGGCTCTTGATGTCGCGCTTCGGGTCCCACGCGTGCGGATACTTCACGTTCACGTAGCCGGGCGCGCCGAAGCCGCGCGTCTCCAGGCAGCTCGGCACGTCGACCGTCAGCCAGTTCGCATCGTCGAAGTCCGCCCGCCAGAACCCCTTCACGCGCATCGCGGGGTCGCCGGCCCAGGAGATCTTCCAGATTCCGTTGAGGGACTTGCGGAACGGAGTGGCGGGGTCGATCTCGCCAGAGAGCGCGGCGCTTTCGTCCGCGAGCGGCATCGAGTAGGTGCGCGCGGGGAGGCGGTTCTCGGAGTTGACGGCGGGGTCTTCCCAGGCCGGGGCGGCGGACGCGGCCGTCGCGGCGGCGGCCAGAAGCGCAAGTGCGGTCATTTCAGGTTCCTTTTGGTTTTTCGTAAATCCAGGCGAGCAGGCGCCAGAAGGCGAGTCCCACGCCGACGTAGGCCGAGATCGCGCGGGAGAGGCAGATGCCGCCCAGCTCGCCGAAGGTGAGCGTGGTGGTGCATGCGAGCCAGACGAGGACGAGCGCGACGTTGACGAGGAAGATGACGCTCCAGGAGAAGAGGCGGCCGTAGAGCTTCACGTCCGGCTGGCGCTCGCAGAGCGTCTCGAGGGTGAAGAGCGCGTGGAACGCCCAGGTGAAGCCGATGAGGAACATCCAGAGCGGCAGGTAGGGGAGCGGGCGCAGGAAGGCGTAGGTGACGAGCGCGGCGACGATGACGAGGAAGGTGTAGAAGGGAAAGAAGTACGGCGCGAGGGTGATGACGACGTTGGACTTGGTGAGCTTCACGCTGCCGCCGGTCTCGCTCACCCGGACGTCGCTCGGGCGCGCGCCGAACAGGAGCCCCCAGAGCGCGTGGGTAAGCTCGTGGCCGAGCACGTAGGCGCGGACCGGGTGCGAGAGCGCGGTCCAGCAGAGGATGAACGCGGCGATGCCCGCGAGCAGCGAGACCGCCTCGACGCTCATGCCCTCGCCCGTGCCGACGGCGGAGACCGCGTCGACGAACGAGCGGCCGGCCGCCCAGCACAGCGGCAGCAGGCAAAGGCCCAGCAGCATTCTCAGGAAGTTCGCCATCACTCCTCGAAGATGAACACGATCTCGCCGGGGAAGACGCGGCGGTTCTGGCGGGCGATCGACTCCACGAAGTCGGGATCGGCCTTGAACCGCCGCTGGTTCTCGGCAAGCTGGGCGATTTCGCGCTTCTTCTCGGCGATCTGGGCGCGCAGCTGGAGCTCCTGGCGGCGCAGCTCGCGGCCGCGGCTGTAGGAGGGAAAGACGAGGATCAGCCCGCCAACGACGATCCCCGCGATCATCGCCAGCGTGAAGTAGAACATGAACCTGGAATATAGTCCCTCTTTCATGGAGTGAGCATTATACCAAATTTTTCGCTCCGCGTCACTCCGCCGACCGGCCCGGCGCGCCAGCCGCGGGTTGCGCCCCGGCCGCCGCGGCTGGTAAAATCCGCGCCCAAAAATCCAAACCGAAAGGAGCAAAAGCATGGCAAGACCAAAGGGAACCGGCAACCTGCAGCAGGAGCGGAACGGGCTCTGGACCGCCCGCGTCGGCGTCAACGGACGGCGCATCTGCCGCTCCACCGGCACCGCCGACCGCGCCCTGGCCGAGCGGTTCCTGGAGCGCATCCTCCGCCCGCTCGGGCTCGGACGCACCCGCCTACCGCTCGCCGAGGCCTGGCACCGCTACGAAATGTCGCCGAACCGCCGCGACGTCGCCCGCGCCACCATGAAGTCCAAGCGCTCCACCTGGATGCGCTTCGCGCGATGGATGGAGGCGAACCACCTCGAGGCCGGATGCCTCTCCGAAGTCACCGAAGAGGCCGTCGCCGAATACCTCGCCGAACTCCGCTGCCGCCACTCCGCCACCACCTACAACAACCACGTCTGCACCCTGCGCGAGATGTTCCGCCTGCTCGCCGGACCCGACGCCGCCTTCGACCCCTGGGCCGCCGTCCGCCTGCGCGCCGACGACTCCGTCAGCCGCCGCGAGCTCTCGCTCGAGGAGCTTAAGCGCCTCCACGCCGCCGCCGCGGAGGCCGGGCCGGAGTGGCGCCTCCTCTTCGACACCGGCCTCTACACCGGACTCCGCCTCGGAGACTGCTGCCGCCTCGCCTGGGCGAACGTCGACCTCGCCCGGCAGACCATCCAGGTCGTACCGGAGAAGACCCGGCGCCACGCGCACGGGCGCCCGGTGACGATACCCATCCACCCCCGGCTCCTCGCCGAGCTCGAGGCGCGCGCCGCCGACGCAAGCCGCCGCGGACAGGACTACGTCAACCCCGCCGTCGCCGAACTCTACCTCAACCGCAACTGGGAGCTCGACGACCGCCTGCGGCGCATCTTCAGGCGCGCGAACATCGCCATGAACGTGCGCATGGCGGGGCGCAGCCGCCGCAGCGTCGTCGCCTCCTTCCACAGCCTCCGCCACACCTTCGTCTCGCTCTCCGCCAACGCCGGCGTGCCGCTCGCGGCGGTGCAGGCCATCGTCGGCCACACCTCGACGGCGATGACCCGCCACTACTACCACGAGAACGAGGACGCGCTCCGCCGCGCGGTCGATGCCATCCCCGCCATCGGCGCGCCCGCGGAGCCCGTCGCGCAAACTGCACCCCTGCCAGAGCATCCGCGTTGCGGACGACCTTCGGTCGGGGGATATTCGCAAACCGCCGCGACACGGCCGACCACGCCGGCACGGCGGCTCAAGGCCCTGAAGCGACTGCTCGCCCAGGGTCTCGTCAGCGAAACGGAGTACGCCGCCGCCCGCGCCCGCATCCTCGCCGAACTTTAGCGCGGCGCCTCAGTGGAGCGCGGCCAGGTGCGCGACGGGGAAAACCGCCTTGAACGCCGCAGGGCGCGCAGTTTCAAATCTGCTCATGGCCTGCCCTTGTCCAGTCACTTCTCGTGACGGCGAGTCGGGGAGTAGATGCAGCTGGAGCCGTTGGACGTCGAACCGCACCAGATGCACTTGTTGCCGCCGGGGCCGTGCCGGTGCGTCTTGTCGGGGGCGTAGATGCAGCTGCGGCCGTAGCTTGTGCTGCCGCACCACTCGCAGTGCTTTTCGTCGTCGCGGTGCTCGTGAATCTTGTTGGGGCTGTAGATGCAGCTGTGACCGTAGCTCGTGCTGCCGCAATACCTGCATTTTGTCGCCATGACGTTTTTTCCTTTCCGCTGTGCTTCGTTTCAGCGCGTATTATACCAAAAAAGTGGTGGCGGCGCGACATCGCCACCTCTTTTGGGACAATACGCGGTTAGCGAGAAATGAAAACGAAGGGAGCGGCAGCAAGTGCAACCATTCTCCACGAACCACGAATATGGTATAATATCGCGACTTGGAAAGGAGTCAGCAAATGTCGGAAGTATACGATAGGCTTATGGCGGACATGAAAACCGCCATGAAAGAACATGACATGGTGGCGGTGAACGCAATCCGCGGAGTGATCGCCAAGGCGAAGGACCTCACGGTGAACGCCGGCAAGGAAATGACCGACGAGGCCGTTCTCGCCGTCGTCTCCAAGGGCGCGAAGCAGCGCGAGGAGTCGATCGCGCAGTTCACCGCGGCAGGACGCGCGGAACTTGCCGAGGGCGAGAAGAAGGAGCTCGACCTCCTGAAGAAATACCTCCCGGCCCAGCTGGGCGAGGACGAGGTCGCCGCGGTCGTCAAGGCGGTGGTGGCCGAGACCGGCGCCGTCTCGAAGAAGGACATGGGCCGCGTGATGAAGGAAGTCATGGCCCGCGTCAAGGGGCAGGCGGACGGCAAACTCGTCTCCAGGCTCGTCGGCGCAGCGCTCGCGTGACCAGCGATTGGCGAATTGCGGGACGGGACCGTCTTCCCAATCTTCAACCTCGGATTCTAAACCCGGCGGGCCGGACGCCGGCGGCGCAGGGGCGGCAAACCACCTCTGCGCTCTTGACCGTCAGTCGAACTTGGATTCGACCAGGGTTTCGCCGCGGTAGCGGAGCTTGAGGGTGAAGAAGTCGCTGCGCTCGTCGAGGGCGCGGAGGAAGAGCCTGTCCCCCTCCCACAGCTTCTTGGTCAGGAGCTCGGCCTTGGGCAGCCAGACGAGATCGCCTTCGTCGCAGTCGATGAGCGTGCCGGTGAACTCCGTGCAGGTAAAGAGGTGCATGTACTCCGCGCCCCATTCGTCGGACACGAAGGTGACGATTCCCCGGAAGCGCGGGTCGAGCATGGTGAGGCCGGTCTCCTCCTTCACCTCGCGCAGCGCGCACTCCACCGGGCTTTCGCCGTACTCGAACTTGCCGCCGACGCCAATCCACTTGTCGCCGTTCTCGTCGTTCTCCTTCCGGTTCCGGTGGATGACCAGATAGCAGCCGTCGCGCTCGATGTAGCAGAGCGTGGTCAGCCGCGGCGCCATGCGTCCGCCGGCGCTGTCGTTCGCCGCCATGTCCAGGGCCGTTGGGGTCTTCTTCATGCTTTTCCCTTTCCCGGCGCCTCACGCCGCTGGTTGTGGTTTCAACGCCGGACGCGCCGACAGCGAGTATTATACCATATCCGCCTCGGTAAGATTACGGTGCGGACGATCTTTGGTCGAGGGATATGCGCTAACAGCCGCGGAAGGAGAACGAACCGAATGGACTTATGCGTGGTCTTCGAACCTGTCCCTGAACTTCATGTAGAGGAACGCTCCGACGATGAAGAGGACACCTGAGAGCGCGAAGAGCACGACGCGGACCGGAGTCGTGAGGTGCGCCGTGTCGATGACGAGCACCTTCGCCACCGAGACGCCGAGAAGCGAGAGCGCCGTGATGCGCGTCGCGCGGCTGCGGCGGACGATGCCGGCCCAGAGCCCCGCGAACGCGGCAAGAAGCCAAGCGACGGACACCGTGCCCGTCTTCAGCGAAGGGAAGAAGACATAGCCGAAGATGCGCGCCTCGCCGGTGAAGAACATGAACGCCGCGGCGAACGCGAGGATTGCAATCTGGCCGACGCGCCTGCGGTACGCGATGAATGCAGCAGCGGCAGGAAGCGACCAGAGGCGGACCAGCCGCAGCGCGAACTCGGAGAAATACTCGCCGCCCGAAAGCTGGGTCAGCTGGGTGACCGAACGCTGGCAGTAGGCGAGCGGCGCGAAGTGGAAGATGGTCGCAAACGAGGCGACGATCAAGATGACCCACGAAAGGATGCCGAGGATTTTCTGTTCCGAGCGTATCTCGGCCTCGGACGCAGCAACGGCGATTGCCGCCCACGAGACTGCCCACCATGCCTTCCCGAACAGCAAGACCGGCGAAATCGCGAGAAACGCGAGCGCGAAGACGAGCAGGATGTTCACCGTCGCGCGGTCGGCCCAGCCGTGGCGGATTGCAAGCGTCGCGACGACGAGATACGCGGCGACGAGTCCAAGGAGTATGAGGCCCGCGTAGCTGCTGGAGAACGATTCGCGGAAGACCGCGGCGAGCCAGGCAAAGTAGGCGACTGCGTTGATGCAGAGCCCCGCCCATGCAACTGCGTTGCCGACCTTGC